>JAEUQZ010000480.1 GCA_016788965.1 Anaerolineae bacterium
TTAGTCCGCCCCTAGGAAGCACAATCCGCAGCACCGGATATGCTCGGCAGGTACAGATTGTTGGACTGCTGGTCTGCCTGCATCCTCACGAGGGGTTAAGGGGATTCTCAATTGGGGTTTGGGTGGGTCGATTATGGTTGCGACTTGAGGTATTCGACACCACAAGGCTGGGATGATGACCCTGATGACCCCTGACACGACCGATCCGCTGGCGCTGCTGAACGACCATCTGTATATGAGCCTGACGACTTTCCGCAAGAACGGCGATCCTGTCCCGACGCCGGTCTGGTTCGCGCGGGTGGGCGAGCGGCTATTCGTGATGACTCAGGGACGCTCCGGCAAGGTCAAGCGGCTGGCGCAGAACAGCCGGGTGAAGGTCGCGCCGTGTACGGTGAATGGGGCGCTGCTGGGGCCGGCCATCGAAGCCAGCGGCGAAGTGATCTCGCAGCCTGACCGGATCGCGCTGGCGGATGGGGCGCTGAGCGCCAAATACGGCGCGGAGAAAGCCCGCTTCGACGCGATGGGCACAACCGGGCGAGTCTTCATCGAAATCAGAGCGGTCTAGTGTATGACCACAGAGTCGCTATGAAATGGCGTCAGACCCCACGATGAAAACCCAATGCAATACCACCACAGAGGCACAGAGGACACAGAGATCATACGGAGGGTGTGGGGGATATGCAGGGCAGAATCCTGAAGATTGGGCGAGGCGACGACTCGCCCAGAGTTGTGAGTCTTCAAGAATTTGTGTGAGCGACCACTAAGCTTTCAAGGACAGCAACCATGCCCGGATACATCGAACAGGTCATGCACCCGGAACGTTATCATGGGCATGGCAAGCGCCCGCCCTTCTTTGAAGGCTGGTACTACAAGCTGGTCGATCCGAGCGAGCAGCACCGCTACGCGGTCATCCCCGGCATCTTCCTGAGCCACGAACACGAGAAGCACCATGCTTTCGTCCAGGTTCTCGACGGGCAGACGGGCGCGTCAGCTTATTTCACGTACCCAGCCGATCAGTTCAAGGCGGCAGAGGATGACTTCGAGGTGCAGGTGGGGCCGAACCGCTTCCGCGCCGACAGTTTGAACCTGAACCTGGAGGGCGGCGAACTGGCGCTGAAGGGTGATCTGCGCTTCGAGGGGTTATCGCCGTGGCCGGTAAGCTGGGCGGCTCCGGGGATCATGGGCTGGTACGGCTGGGTGAGCTTCATGGAATGCTACCACGGCGTGGTCAGCCTGGATCACACGATCCGGGGGGCGCTGCGGCTGGATGGGCGGACGTTGGATTTCAGCGGCGGGCAAGGCTACATCGAGAAGGATTGGGGGCAGTCGTTCCCGTCGGCGTGGGTATGGATGCAGACCAACCACTTCGAGCAGCCGGGGACGTGCCTGACGGCTTCGATTGCGGTGATCCCGTTCCTGGGGTTCAAGTTCCCCGGTTTCATCATCGGGGTGTGGCATGAGGGCAAGCTCTACCGGCTGGCGAAGTATACCAGCGCGGTGGTGGAGAAGCTGGCCGTCACCGATGACCATGTGGACTGGGTGGTGCGGGATCGGGCGATCCGCCTGGAAATCCGCGCCAGCCGAGCCGAGGCCGGTCTGCTCCAGGGGCCGAGCCGGACGGAGATGCACCGCCGGGTGATGGAGACGCTCAAAGCACAGGTCAGCATCCGGCTGACGGCGTTGGAAAACGGGCGCGAGCAGGAAATCTTCAGCGGGACGGGGCGCAACGCCGGGCTGGAAGTCCACGGCGACCTGACGATGCTGCTGAAGTAGCGCGGGATTCAGGCGCGCTTCGGACGAGTGCTGAGGATATCGTGCTTGATGGCGTAGGTGGCTGCCTCGACGCGGTTGGTCACATGCAGCTTATCCAGGATGCTGCTGATGTGGTTGCGGATGGTCTTGTCGCTCAGCACCAGCGCGTCGGCGATTTCGGCATTGCTCTTGCCTTCGGCCAGCAGGCGCAGGACATCCATCTCGCGGTCGGTGAGGTCTTTGAAAGGGTCGGGGCGATTATCTCCCTGGTGGCGCATCATCGCCAGCACGCGGCGGGTGACTTCCGGGTCGAGGAGCGCCGCGCCGCTGCGGACGGCATCCAGGGCGCGAACGAGTTCATCGGTTCCGGCCTGCTTGAGGACGTAGCCGACTGCGCCCGCCTTGATCGATTCGGCAATGAGTTCATCGTTGGCATACGAGGTCAGCATAATCACATTGATGTGCGGCCAACGCTGTACAATCGTCCGGCAGGCATCGATGCCGCTGCTGCCGGGAGGCATACGGATGTCCATGATGACCAGTCCGGGCTGATGAAGGCTGCACAGGCGCACAGCTTCATCGGCGCTGCCAGCTTCGGCGACAATCTGCACATCGGGAATCTGCTCCAGGACCATCCGCAGCCCCATCCGAACGATTTCATGGTCATCGACCAGGAGAATGCCCAGAGAATTCAAGATGCCCTCTCTTCTGGCAGGCGCAGGATGACCCTGGTTCCTTTGCCGGGTTGACTCTCGACCTCAAGCTGCCCCCCCAACAAGCGGGCACGGTCACGCATCGAGCGCAGTCCGTAACTCGGCGGGGTGGTCTGGGAGGAAAAGCCGCGTCCATCGTCCTCGATGTGGACATCGACAGAACCGTTTGATCGGGTAATGGCGATCTGGGCGCGGCTGGCGCGGGCGTGGCGCAGCGTGTTCGACAAGCTCTCCTGGATGATTGCCAGGACATGGTGAACCTGTGTCGGTTTGATCTGGGGTTCGACATCGTAAGTCAGATCGATGTCCAGGAGGCCGTGAAAGCGGGGATTGGCGATCAAGGTTTTGAGGCTGGGGATCAGCGGGTCGGGGGGTGATTGGGCGCGCAGCGAGACCATGTAGCTTCTCAAATCCATATTGACCGCATTCAGGACACTGCGAGCCTGCTGGACGCGCCTGCTCGATTCCGAGTCGGCTTCCAGCAGGGGCTGCACGGATTCGAGGATCAGGCTGGCAGAATAGACGCCCTGAATCGCTCCGTCGTGGATTTCCTGGCCGATGCGGTCGCGCTCCGCGGCCTGGATACGCTCGATCTCCATGCCCTCGATCATCTGATCCAGTTCGATCTCGAAGACCTCCAGCACGCGGATGAGGGTGACGGCCAGCACCAGGCCGGTCAGCGAACGGAGGACTTCGATAGGCAGACCGAGCGTGTTTTCGATCAGGTCCAAGTTGAGGACGTTGGCGGGGAAAAAATTCCCCGGACGCACCAACAGACCGGCAAAGACGGCGTAAGCAATCAGTGACCAGCCAGCGATCCGCAGGACACGATAGATGTGCCTGATATTGAGGGGGGCGATGCTGCGCTGCGCCTGATAACGCAGCCCGTAGGCGGCCAGCAGCCCGCCTGGGAAACACAGGAAATAACGGGCCAGTGTTCGGGCGACCTGATGCGCCTCGCGCTCTTCAGGAATGACAACCTTCAACAGGACAAAACAGATCAGCCAGACCGCGCCGGAGATGACAACAACCATCCTGCCGCGCGTCAACTGGTTTTCCAGCGCAACGACACCAAACATCAACAGGC
>JAEUQZ010000481.1 GCA_016788965.1 Anaerolineae bacterium
AAGGGATGCAGGGCGCGATTATAGTTGATGTATACGATGCCCTGCACTGTGTTCGAGACGATGATCGGCAGGGCCATGACCGACTTGACCCTGATCCGTTCTTCGATCAGTTCGTCCGGGAAGCCCGGATACGAGCGGGTGTCATTTACGGGTTCGACATCGCGCTTGTTGAGGGCCGCCAGACCGTTCGGGTAAGCCTCGGCCACGGCCGCGAAGGTCTGGGCGATCTGGCTGTTCATGGCGTCGCCGACGCCGTAGCGCCCACGCCACATGCCGGCGGCGTAGTCGAAATCGGTGTAGACCGCGTTATCGGCATTGAACAGGTCGAGCGCGACGCGCATCGTGCCTTCCAGCATCAGGTCGGTGTCTTCCGCCGCGCGGATGATTTCGGCGATCTGGCTGTTGGCCTGAAGGTCGCGCAGGCGGAACTGGGCGGCGCTGAACTGCTGGGCGTTCTGTACGGCCACGCCGATCTGCCCGGCCATCAGCTCGAAGACGCGCACCATGTCGGGGTTGAAGTAATTGGGCGTATCGCTCTGCACGTCCAGCACGCCGACCACGCGGCCGCGGGCGATCAGCGGGGTCGCCAGTTCGGAGCGCGTCTCTGGCAGGAGCGGATGCGGCAGGAAGGTCGGCGACTGCCGGACATCGCCGACGGTGACGCTCTTCCGGTCACGGGCGGCGGACGCGACGACACTCTTCAGGTTATCGAGTTGAATGCTGCGTTTCTCGCCGACCATCTGCTGGCCGACCGCGCCGGCGCCGCCGCTCAACAGGAGCGCCTTGCCGGAGTCATCCAGCAGATAGATGTGGGCGTGATACAGGTTGAAGGACTCTTTGGTCAGGTCGGAGATCGATTTCAGCAGGACGCTGGGATCGAGGATCGTGCCAACCTGCGAACTCACATCGGCGGCGGCCCGCAGATCGCGGGTTCGAGCGGCGACCGTCGATTCCAGCCCGGAGATCAACTGCTGGAGTTCCGCCGCCATCGAGCGGAAGGTCGCGGCCAACTGGCCGATTTCATCGCGCGACTGGACAGGGATGGGGGTGGCAAAGTCACCCGCGCGGAGCCGCTGCGCCGCGCCGGTCAATACCTGAACCGGTTTCATGATCTGACCCGACAGGATGTAGATGATGAGGACGGCCCCGGTGGCGATCACGGCCACCACGAGAAGTGTTTGCAGCGCCAGCGCATTCAGCGGGGCGTCGATTTCGGCCGTTGGCAACCGGCCTACCGCGATCCAGTCCTGCGATCCGGTCAGCGGGACGTAGTTCATCAGCGACATATTGTTTTCGAGGTCTAGTTCGACCAGACTGCCGCTTTCGCCGCGCAGCGCCGCCTGCACCGCCTGCATACTGCTCACGTCGCTGAACAGGACATCGGCGTGTGTGTCGCCGACCACGCGGCCTTCGCGGTTGACGAAGAAGACTTCGCCCGTCTGACCGACTTTGGTAGAGGCCACGATGTCAGCGATAAACTGCTGATCGACATTGGCCGCCACCACGCCGAGCACCGTCCCCCGATCATCCCGCACCGGCGCGCCCAGCGAGATCACAAACCGCTGGTTCTGGGTGGAGTAGTACAGGTCCGTGATGATCGGCGAGCCCTGAGCCATCGCCTGTTGGAACCAGAGTTCATCGGATTGGTCGCCCTGGGTGTTATCGGTGGCAACGATGATCTGCCCGGTCGCATCAGTGAAGTAAATCGCCGCGTAGGCGCCTTTGGCCGCTCTGACGGCGTTCAGATAATCCCGTTTGGCTTCAACGCTGTCGTCATCACCGATGAGCGTCTCAGCTTTGGACATGACTTCGATATCGCCCAGGCGTTCGGTCAGGAAGCGCTGCACGTCGCTGCCGACGGCGGCGGCGATGCCCTGGACGCTGCTGCCAATCTGTTCCTGGAGAGCGGCGCTGGACTGCCGGAACAAACGCACCCCGACGATGATGACGGGGATCAGCGCGGCCAGGAGCGTGAAGGCGAAGATGCGCCAGCGGAAGCTGGCATACCAGGGGGCGCGGGTCGTTTCAAGTGTGGTCATGGATCACCTCGCCTATCGCGACAGCAAGGATTGCACAAAGGACGGATTGATGATGGTTTGCAGATCGACCGGTTCTTCGATCAAACCGGCTTGCATGAAGGTATCCAGAGCAAATTGGGCGCCGCGATAGGCTGAACTGCTGTCCTGTGATGCCGGATCCATCGCCGCCAGATTGTCCGCTGCGGAGTAGAGCCGCATCAGGGGCATACTCGCAGCGATATCTGCCGCAGTCAGCCTCATCCACTCGCCGACGATGGCATTGCCTTCGTCAGGATTCTCCGCCCACCAGGCTTGTGCCGCGCTGATCGCCCGGATGAAGCGCCCGACGCGATCCGGGTCGGCATCGATGCTGCCTTTTTGGAAGCTGATGACGTCGATGACGATGCCGGGCATATCCGCGCTGCTGCCGAGGATCACGGCGCCGTTTTGAACGGCTTGTTGCAAGAAAGGATCGTAGGTGTATCCGGCGTCGATGATCCCAGCTTCCAGAGCGCCTGGGATTTCAACCGGGTCGAGACTCACAATGCTGACTTCGGATGCGTCGAGTCCCGCTTCTTGGAGCAGTACCGATGTGAAGACGTGTCCAAACGTCCCAAAGGCCACGCCGATGCGTTTGCCGCGCAGATCAGCAACGTTTTCCACCCCTTTGGCGACCAACACATCACCACCGAGGGATTGATCGACCAGCCAGATGACCTGGACCGGTATGCCAGCAGCAGCCTGGGCAACGGCATCGCTGATGGTCGAAACGAAGCCATCCAGCCGCTTTTCTGCAAAGGCTTGAGTCGTCTGGTTGGGCGCGTCAAACGGGACTAACTCCACATCGACCCCTTCCTGTTGGAAGAAGCCCTTCACTTCGGCAATCTTGAGGATGCCGAAACCCGGCCACTCATTGATGCCAATCGTCAGCGGCCCGGTCGGCTTATTAGATGCTGCATCCGTCTGGCTGCCACAGGCTGTGGCGGTGACTGCCACCAGCACCACAACTGCGAGCAGCAGCACACTTTTCAATTTCGACATATGCTTCCGTCCTAGCTGAAGAGAAGTTATCGACGCCGCGTTAAGGGTCGCGGCGGCCGGAATGTTCGTAATCTTCACAAATTGTAGGGGCATTCCTAATTCAACAACCCTTGAGAAACAAGGGAGCCGAAGTTTGGATTGTCTAACGATGGACTGCGGGTTACAGATTCTTCATGCCGGAGGGCGGCGCGGCGGTCTCTGGGAGTATAACGATTTTGATGGAAATGTCGCGCGCTTCATCACACTGTGGCACTCATCCTACAGGATAGCTGGTTTTCTATCGACTTTGATACAGTACCCAAACATCGCAATTTATTCGATAGAGGTGTATACTCTTCAAATGTGTCATAAGCCTCCTCTGAAAACCTCCCATTTTCCAAACCAGCTCGTTTTCATTTGAGCACTTACAGCGTTGATCCACAACCAGGGTCATCGTGCGGTGAGATTTCCCTTCAGTCGATACTTGTGGAATTGTGACAGATCGTCATC
>JAEUQZ010000482.1 GCA_016788965.1 Anaerolineae bacterium
CCGTCCACCTTCGCCGCTTCGATCACTTCCTGCGAAATCGATTCCAGCCCGGCCAGGATCAGCAGCATCATGAACGGTGTCCACTGCCAGACATCCGTCATCATGATCGTCAGCAGCGACGTATCCGGGTTGGCGGTCCAGGCGGGCGGCTGGATGAAGCCGCCGCTGAACTGCCGCACCAGATAATTCAGCGGCCCGAACGAGTCGTTGAAGATCACCCGGAACTGGAAGCCGGAAACCACCGGCGCGATCATGATCGGGATCAGGAACAGCGTCACCCAGACGGTGCGGCTGGCCCCCATTTCGCTGGCGAGCAGCGCCAGCCCCATCCCCAGCAGCACCTGGATCGTCACCCCGCCGACGACCAGCACGGCGGTATTCCGCAGCGCGTTGAAGAAGCGGGTATCGCCCGCGCCGCGCACCAGCGCGTAGGTCGTCTCGCCGAGCGTGAAGCGGGTGAGTTCGCCCATGCCTTCGGGGTAGCGCGGTTTTTCCGGGTTGATGGACACGATCCGCAGCCCGATGACCTTGCCGAAGTTATCCAGGCCGACGAAGGTTTCTTTGGGGGATACGGACAGCTCCAACTGGTTGACGGACAGCCAGAGCGTGCGGACGAGCGGGTAGATGGTGATGCTGATGAGCAGCACAAAGGCGGGTAGGACGAAGAGCAGGGCGGTCTTCCAGACGCGGTTCTCCACGCCCAGACGGCGGCTCAGCCAGTTGCCGGAATCAGTTCTTGTGGTCACGGTGCAGCCTGCATGTGGTTCACAGCACCAGCGGGAGCCTGCGCTTCGCGTTCATCCACCGACCGCCTCGCCCCTCAACGAGTAGGGACGGGCTTCTGCCCGTCCGTCTGGGGTGGGGATGTCTTCGGTGAATCCTGACGTCGTCTAACCCCCGGCGGCATTCCAATCGGGCGGTGGGTATCGGCAGTGACGGCCGGCCCCACCTCCGCGAAGAGATAGAGCCGGCCCCGTCTCTTGATCCCAGCCCTCCGATCATTCCCCCTCTCGATGTAATGGGGAGGGGGTTAGGGGGTGGGGATCATCAATTCAATCTGCGACCCCCCGATCTTTCCCCCTCTCTGCGAAGCGGAGAGGGGGCAGGGGGTGAGGATACAGCACCGTAACCATAAACCATCACCAGGAAAGATGATGCTTCATGACTGACCGTTCACCCATGCACCAGCAGATCGATACGCTGCCGGAACTCGTCCGGCAGATCGCCGGGCCGTTCGACGCTTCGGCGCGGGCGGCCTTCAACTTCGAGGTCTGCACCTCGGCCAAGCGGGTTTATCTGGTCGGCTGCGGCGACAGCTACCATGCCGCTTATGGCGCGGAACTGGCCTTCCACCAACTGGCCGGGATCGCGGCGCAGGCCTTCAGTTCGATGACCTTCAGCCGCTATCAGGCCGGCTATCTGCCCAAGACCGGCCCCAAGACCAACCTGATGATCGCCGTCTCGGTTTCCGGGGTGGTGACGCGCACCATCGAGGCGCTGGCGCTGGCGCGGCAGGCCGGGGCGGTGGGCGTGGCGCTGACGGGAGCGGCCGCTTCTCCGCTGGCGCAGGCCGGGGAGACGGTCTTCCAGACGACGGTTCCACCGCTGCCGGATGAACTGCGTGGGATGGTCGTGCCGGGGGTGCGCTCGTATCTGGCGTCGCAGGTGGCGCTGTACAGCGCGGCCATCCGCATCGGCGAGGTGCGTGGGCATCTGACCACGGCCGCGGCCGACAAGCTCCGGGCGGAACTGCGCGGGTTGGCCGAGGTGATGGAGGAGACCATCACGCTCTGTGAACCGGTCTGCCGGGAGATCGCAGCGGAGTGGGCCGATATGGGCGAGATCGTCTTCGTGGGGACGGGGCCGCTCTACGGGGCGGCGATGTTCAGCGCGGCCAAGTTCCTGGAAGCCAGCGGCGACTCGGCGCTGGCGCAGGAAACCGAGGAATGGGCGCACATCCAGTACTTCGGCGATCCCGCGCCGATCCCGACGGTGCTGCTGAGCGCGGGCGGCTTTGATGCCGACCGGACGGCCGAGGTGGCCGAGGCAGCCCGGCTGATCGGGCGGCGGTTGGTGGCGGTCGTGCCGAAGCATGAGGCGGTGATCCGGGCGAAGGCGGTCAAGGTGCTGCCCGTGGCCGGTGCGGTGCGGGAGTGCTTCGCGCCGCTGGTCTACAGCATCCCGGCGGAAATCCTGGCGGCGGAGCGGGCGCAGGCCGTCGGGGCGACCTACTTCCGGGGCTTCGGCGGTGGGCGGAGCGATGCCGGCTCGGAGGGAGCCAGCCGCATCCGGGACAGCCACCGGATCGACTCGCTTTTGAGATAGGAAATTCCACCACAGAGGCACAGAGGACACAGAGAAAAGACGAGAGAAAACGAATTGAACCGCAAAGACGCAAAGGACGCGAAGGATAGCCCGGAGTTTCTGTGCGTGGGGAGCATCATCATCGACGACATCGTGTACCCGGACGGGCGCACGGCGATGGCGGTGCTGGGCGGGGGCGGGGTGCATACCGCGGCGGGGATGGCTGTGTGGGGCGAGCGGGCCGGTTTGCTGGCCTGCGCCGGGCCGGATATGCCCGGCGAAGTGATGGCGCGGCTGGAGCGGGACTTCGATCTGCGCGGGCTGGTTCACCTGGAGATGCCGCAGGCGCGGGCCTGGCAGCTCTTCGAGTGGGACGGGAAGCGGACGGAGATTTCCCGCGTGGAACACTTCGAGCCATTCCTCTCCGGACCACACCCGGAGAGCGTGCCGGAGGAATTCCTGGGGGCGCGGGGGCTGACCGTACTGCGGGACGCGGCCGAGATGCGCCGCTGGCGGGAAAAGTTCCCCAGGGCGGCGCTGCTCTGGGAGCCGGAGCAGGCCTATATGTCCCCGGAGAACCGGGCGGAGTTCCGGGAGGCGCTGCCGTTGGCCGATGTGGTCTCGCCGAACCTGCTGGAAGCCCGGCTGGTTTACGGGTTGGATGATCCGGGGGCGCTGGTGCGGGCGATGCTGGAGGACGGGGCAGGGATCGCGGCGCTGCGGCTGGGGGAGGCCGGGTCGCTGGTCGGGCAGCGGGGCAGGGGGGAACTGATCGCGATTCCGGCGGTTCCGGTGGCCGAGGTGGTGGATCAGACGGGGGCGGGGAACACCTACTGCGGGGCGTTCCTGGTGGGCTGGCTGCGGACGGGCGACCTGCGGGAGGCAGGGATTTACGGGGCGGTGGCGGCCTCGTTCAGCCTGGAGGAGGTGGGGGTGCTGAATCCGGCACGGGCGGGGTTGGCCGAGGCGCGGGAGGGGAGGAAGAAGTTAATAGTTGATAGAAAAAGCTGATAGCTATTAGCTGATAGCTTATAGCAATACAAAGCAGGTTGTAAGTTGTCGCAAATGTCGTCAGTGTCGTCAGTGCCGCCGATGTCATTTGTGTCAGTGAGGGAAGAACAGTTTGTAGTTGATAGTTTATAGTTGATAGAAAAATGCGATGATCGATGCGAAATGATAAGAAAAATAAGAATGAGAATGTGAGAATCTTGAGAATTGTCCGAAATGTCG
>JAEUQZ010000483.1 GCA_016788965.1 Anaerolineae bacterium
GGAGACAGCGAGGCCGTCGCGCAGGCCGTCGCGCAAGAACTGCAAATCGATACCTACTTTGCACAGGTACTCCCCGAACACAAGGCCAGCAAGGTCCAGGAACTCCAGCGCGGCGGCAGCAAAGTGGCAATGGTCGGCGACGGGGTCAATGATGCCCCGGCCTTAGTCACCGCTGATGTCGGCATTGCCATCGGCGCGGGTACGGACGTGGCGATTGAAAGCGCTGGCATCATCCTGGCACGTTCCAATCCCATGGATATCGTCAAGATTATCCGCCTGAGTCGTGCCACCTACCGCAAGATGATTCAGAATTTGATCTGGGCAACGGGATATAACGTAGTGGCGATTCCGCTGGCGATGGGGATTCTGGCGCCAGTTGGAATACTGCTCGACCCAGCGATTGGCGCGGTCCTCATGTCGGTGAGTACCATCATTGTGGCGTTCAACGCCCAACTGCTGCGGAGACTCGACCTCAACCGCGCCTGAGACCGGAACTGGAAAATCGATAGGTCGCCGAATGCGATCAGCGGCCTATCGACTCTATGCAGAGACGAACCCGGCGGTAGGTTCGCCTGCTGTATTGCTGCAAGGCTTCCCTCAGCGGGCATGCGGCCGTGGAGCGATCTCGTGCGGCCGACCCCAGAGTTTAGGCAGGAACATGCCGGTACGCGCTGTGTAGGCGCGGTAAGCAGCGCCGAACTCGGCTTCCATCTCGCGCTCTTCGCGCCGCGCCAGCCGGTAGTAGATGAAGATCAGCAGCGGCCACATCAGCAGCAGCGGCAGCGTCAGCCAGTCGAGCATCATCCCGAACGTGACCAGCATGAAGCCAGTGTACTGCGGGTGGCGGATGATCCCGTAGATGCCCCAATTGACCAACTGGCCTTCGCCGGCCTCTTTGCTCCAGTAACGTTTATGGATGACGCTCCAGCCGACGATGACCAGCCCCAGCCCGACGATCATCAGCACTGTGCCGATGTACATGCCCCACGGCCCGATCCACTGGTTGAGGGTGTGCCCGAACAGCACGCCATCCGGCAGCGTGACGCCGAAGGCCCAGGTCAGCGCGTACATGCTCAGCGGGATGCCGAACATCTCTAAGGCCAGCGCCACCACGAAAGCGAGATAGGCGCTGGTTGGTTTCCACTGCGATTTCTTGTAGAAGGGGATGAACAGCAGCATGATGGCATACAGCGCGATCCAGACCAGCATGTAGCCCCATTGTCCGAAGTGTCCCGAAGCGGGATCGTTCATGATTGGTGTGTCCTCATTTTGACTGACCCAACGGTGTGCTGCGCCGCCGAGGGCGGCGGGCTGTAGTTCTACAGCCCGCCGCGACCCGGCAGCACCTTCCGAGGAAACAAGCAAGAAGCAGACCTATCCAACGGCGGCGGCGCGCGCTCGGATCGCCTCGCCACGGGCCGGACTCAGCCGCGAGCGGATCACCGTCCAGACTGCGCCGGCTGCAATCAACACATCCAGGATGACCCGCCAGAAGAGCGGCGGTTGAATGAACGTCAGGACGAACAGCAGCACCACCGCCGCGACCGTCACCAACAGCGGAACGCGCCACTCGCGCTGGACGAGGAAGGCGATCCCGGCCACGACTCCGGCCAGCAGCGGGACGAACCACAGGACGATCTCGACCGTCTCGATCCATGCCGGTTCGGTTCCACCTTCAGCGCGAAGCTGGATGCCCTGGAGCATGTTGAGCTGCATGACGAAACCGCCCAGGTTCATCATCATCCCCATCACGGGGTTTTCCATGCCGGGCGCGGGTTCGATCAGGAAGCGGCTGACCAGGCGGGTCTGCTGACCGCCGTCGATGGGATAGAGATGCCAGACCCACGTCCAGCCCATGATGGTCGGGTCGATGGATTCGGCCAGGGCGTACTGGTTCGGCTGGAGTTCGCGCCACTTCAGCGATCCCTGGATGATGGCATCGCCCGGCTGCGGGTTCTGCCATTCGGGGATGATCGCCTCGGCGTTGTGGTAAACCACGGTGTAATCGGCTGCGCCGGTCAGCGCGCCGATGCGGTTTTCAATGAAGGTGTAGCTGTAAAACCCGCCGCGCGTATCGCCGATCTGGGCGATCCACGGCCAGACTTCTTCCGGCGGCGCATCGATGGTGACGGCGTTGGTGAAGCGCACCGTCGGGTTCGCCAGGATGTCATCGCCCGGTTCGGGGGCGGCGGCTTCGGCGGCGGTCGCGCCCCAGGTGCTGATGAGCGCGGTGGTGACGCTGAACAGAACCACCAACAAAACGATCAGCAGCGCCAGCCCCACACCCAGTCGGATCAAGCGGTCGCGGATGGTCATGATGCCTCCCCAAACTCAGGTTGAAGTCACTGTTTTCAGTATCGCCGGAAGGCGAGCCAGGGGTCAGTGTGGGCTGTCATGAAAACGGAGGAGGGAGGCGGATTTTCGGGTGGGGCTTTCGGCGGACGGATTCCCTGGTCAGTTGACCAGGGAAATGCTGTCAGACGGGGCATACAATAGAGTCAGAGTGGGTGAGCCGCGGCGAAAGGGGGCAGTATGCGCTTCCTGCAAGTCTGGGCATTGGGTTATATCCATCCGCGTCGGGCGTTCCAGGAACTCCGTCATCAGCCCGCGCCCCAGTGGGGACTCTACGCAGCACTGCTGCGGGCGCTCGGCATCGTCGTGTTTTCCTATGTACCGGCCATTGCCTTCCAGCATCCGGCCGCGCCGCCCTCATACATCACCTTGTTCCCGACCGAGCAGTATTACGCCATCCTGCTCCTGCTGGCTCCGGTGGTTCACCTAGGCTCCTGGCTGATGCTTTCGGCGCTGACCCACCTCATCCTGCGCTTGATGAGGCGGGAGAGTAATTTCGACCTGCTGCTGAACATCCACGGCATGGCCGCGCTGATGGTCTGGTTGGTGCTGCAAATCTTCGATTGGATCACCCTGGCGCTGGGCTGGCGGGACGCCATCTTTCTCGGCATCAGCCATGCCTTCATCGATGTGACGCTGCTGATGTTCCTGATCGTGATCGCTTACCGCCAGCTCATGGGGCTGTCGATCCGCCTGGGGATTGGGCTGGTACTGATCCAGCTTGCCATAGGCATCCCCATCGCGGCGTTGTTTCTACGGATGCCATGACCCTCACGCAGGGACGGCTTCCAGCCGGGGTTCGCGGACTTCCAGCCGCATATGCAGCCCGTGCTTGGGACGCAGCGTGATGAGCGGCTCCGGTTCGACCACCTGCCCTGGATTCAGCCGCAGCCGGTAACGCTGGGCGATGGCGACCAGCAGCAGGTGGGCTTCCATCATGGCAAAGCTGCTGCCGATGCAGATGCGCGGCCCGGCCCCGAAGGGCAGGTAACTGTAACGCCGGATGTTCGGCTCGTTCTCCGGGCTGAAGCGGTCGGGATTGAAGCGCTCCGGCGCATCCCACCAGCGCGGATCGCGGTGCGCCAGATACGAGATCACGCCGACGCTGCTGCCCTGGGGGATGGTGTAGCCGTCGATCTCGACATCGTTCAGCGCCATCCGCCCGAAGGCGTAGG
>JAEUQZ010000484.1 GCA_016788965.1 Anaerolineae bacterium
TTTTCCATTTTTTCAGACGCTTTCTTGACGCCTTTCTCGATTGGCAATATTCTCTTACGCATCGCCTCGCTGGGAATGCTCGTCCTCAGCCAGTCCTACACCTTCATCACGGGCAACTTCGACCTGTCGGTCGAGTCCACGCTGGGCTTCGTCGCCATGGTGGCCGGGCTGCTGCTGGTGGCCGATACGGCTGGCGGGCTGGGGACTCAGTGGTCGCCGTTTGTGGTGATCCCGATCATGCTGGTCATCGGCGCGTGCATCGGGTTGTTCAATGGGTTCCTCATCACCAAGATCGGTGTGAACAACCTGATCGTCACCATCGCCATGCTGTTCATCCTGCGCGGCGCGACCTACGGCATTTCGCCGGGAACGAGCATTCGCTTCGCCGGCGATGAACTGCTGGCGTTTACCTGGTTGGGCAGCGGCACGCTGGCGCGGTTCAGCTTTGAGAATGTGCGCGGTAATCTGGTGATCCCGGTGGCAGGCGTGTTCGTGATTGTGGCCTTCCTCGTCGCCTATATCCACACGCGCTATACCCAGTTCGGGCGCAACATGTACGCCATCGGCGCGGATGCGGAAGTCGCCCGCGCGTCCGGCATCAACGTGGATCGCACGCTGATCCTGGTCTACATGATCGCGGGCATCTGCGCGGCCTTTGCTGGCCTCATCAGCGCGGGGCGGCTGCAAGCGGCCACACCGACGATGGGCGACGGCATCATCTTCTCGGTTCATGCCGCCGCGATCATCGGCGGGATGAGCATCTACGGCGGGCGCGGCAACGTCCTGGGCGCGTTCGGTGGGGTGCTGCTCTGGTCGATCCTGGATAACGGGTTGAACATCATGGGTGTCTCGCCCTTCTGGATCGAGGTCAGCCGTGGAGGGCTGCTCCTGTTCGCCATCGCGGTCGATGCGCTGCGGGTGCGCTACCAGCGGCGGGCGGCGCTGCGGCGGGCGCTGGCTGAAACCACCATTGGCCTGCAAGATGTGAAAGCGGGGGCATAGCTCATGGCTGCAAACCCAAACACACCGGTCGCAACCAGCGACCAGCCCGTGATCGTGTCCATGCGCGGCGTCACCAAAACCTATCCGGGGGTGGTGGCGCTGGCCGATGCCGATTTCGATGTGCGTCGGGGCGAAGTCCACGGACTGGTGGGCAAGAACGGCGCGGGCAAATCGACGCTGATGGGCGTGCTGATGGGCATCCGCCCGCCGGATGCGGGTGTGGTCGAAGTCGATGGAACCGAAATCAAGACGCTGACGCCGCAATTGATGGGCAGCGTCGGCGTGGCCTATGTGCCTCAGCACGTCAAGATGCTCAACACCCTGACCGTAGCGGAGAACATCCTGGCGGGCAATCTGCCGCGCAACCGCTTCGGCCTGGTCAACTGGCGGGAGGTCTACCGCGACTCCCAGGAGCGGTTGACCAAGCTCGGTCTGCATATCGATGTGCGGAAGACCGTCGAAGGGCTGAGTTTGGCCGAACAGGTCATGCTGGCAATCGCCAAGGCGCTGTTCAGCAACGCCCGGTTGGTCATCCTGGACGAGCCGACGGCGGTGCTGCCGCGCAAGGATAAGAACCTGCTGTTCGGGTTCATCCGCTCGCTCAAGGCGCAGAATGTTTCCTTCGTCTACATCTCGCACCACCTCGAAGAAATCTTCGAGATCTGCGACCGGGTAACAATCATGCGCGACGGGCGCATCATCGAAACCCGCGATGTTGCCAATATCACCGTCCCGGAACTGATCCGCGGCATGGTCGGCGAATCCATCGGCGAGTATCACCGCGACGCTTCCTTCAAAGACGAGGTGGTGCTGCGCGTCGAGAATCTGTCGCGCCGGGGGCATTACGAGGACATCAGCTTCACCGTCCGCCGGGGCGAAGTGGTCGGATTGTGCGGCTTACAGGGCAGCGGCGTCGGTGATCTGGCGCGGGCGATCTTTGGGCTGGAGCGGCTCGGAGTCGGCACAGTGTCCATCGAAGGTCAACCGCTGACGGCGGAAACGCCCAAACAGGCTTTCGCCCAGGGCATCGCCTATCTGCCGGATGACCGCCACAAGCTGGGCATGGTCGCGCTGCGACCGTTACGCGAGAACGTGACCTATTCCGTCCTCGACCGGATGACGCGCGGCCTGGGCATCGTCTCGCGCGGGCAGGAACGCGCGGTTGTGTCGGAGTTCATCGACAAGCTGGGCATCGTCACGCCCGGTCAGGATCAGCGGGTTCAACTGCTGAGCGGCGGCAACCAGCAGAAGGTGGTCTTCGCGCGGTTGGCCGCCACGCAGCCGAAGGTACTGTTACTGCACGAACCGACCCAGGGCGTGGATGTCCGCGCCAAGATCGACATCTTCAACATCGTCACCGATTTGAGCAGGCAAGGGGTCGCCATCGCCATCGTCTCGTCGGAAGTGCGCGAGCTGGTGGGCCTGTGCGACCGCATCCTGGTGATGTACCAGGGCAAGATCACAGCCGAGTTTTCGCGGGCGGCCGGTTCCATGAAGCCGGAAGAGGTGCTGCTTGCGATTGAAGGGGGAAGCTATGCGCCAGCAAACTGATTGGGTCGGCTTCGTCCTGAACCATTTCATCTGGTTCGTGCTGCTGCTGACCCTGATTCTGTTCGCGCTGTTTATCCCGGATTACTTCACCTTCTCGAACATCACCAACATCCTGATCTTCGCCAGCGTGCTGGGGGTGATGGTCATCGGTCAATCCCTCGTGCTGATCGCGCGGAAACTCGATCTTTCGGCGGAAGGAACGCTTTCGCTGGT
The DNA here is from genome assembly GCA_016788965.1 of Anaerolineae bacterium. Classification (GTDB taxonomy): domain Bacteria; phylum Chloroflexota; class Anaerolineae; order Aggregatilineales; family Phototrophicaceae; genus CFX2. The sequence continues at coordinate 2,767 of JAEUQZ010000484.1, forward strand.
GACGGTGCTGGCCGCCTGGCTGATGCTGCCTCTCCGTAACTTTGACGCGGGGCAGGCGGGCGGCATCGGCTGGGAACTGAACCCAGCCATCGTCGTGCCGCTGATCCTGGCGCTGGGGGCGCTCATCGGCTTCATCAACGGCGTCCTCATCATGAAACTGAAGATGAATTTCTTCATCGTGACGCTGGCGATGCAGCTTGTCCTGCGCGGTGGGGCGCTGGTCATCAGCGAAGGCGCGATCATGCCGGGGACGCCGGATGCCTTCAACTGGCTGGGGAGCGGCCGCTTCCTGGATATTGTCCCGGTCTCGGTTGTCACCACACTGCTGATGTACGTCGTCTTTTCGTACCTGATGAGCAGTTCGCGCTTCGGGCGCGAGGTCTACGCGGTAGGGGCGAACGAAGAAGCCGCCCGCGCCGCCGGCTTCAATCCGACGCGGACAGTCATCATCGTCTACACCATTAGCGGCTTCCTGGCGGCCTTCGCCGGATGGATGCTGCTGGGGCGGCTGACCTCCTCGGTTCCGAACCTGGGCGCGGGCTACACGCTCAACGTGGTGGCGGCGGCCGTCATCGGCGGGGTCAGCCTCACGGGGGGTGAAGGCTCGATCATCGGCGCGTTCGCGGGGGTGCTGCTGTTGGCGCTGGGTTCGGCGCTGTACGCGGCGCAGAAGCAGGAAGGGGAGGTGCTGCTTCTCGCGCCGGGTCCGGGGCAGGAGACAGGCCCGGCGGTGCGGGAGATGCTCGACCGCT
>JAEUQZ010000485.1 GCA_016788965.1 Anaerolineae bacterium
ATTCAGCTATGACTACCAGCAGGAATACAATGCGACCACGCGGACGTGGGTATCGGGTGGGTTCAACAATACCCGGTTGGGACTGCTCAATGATTACCCGGTACAGAACAACTGCTACTTCCTGAACGCGACGCGCGTGTGGCCGTATTCGTTGTTTAGCTCGCCCGCGAACTCGACGATTGCGGCATCCTGGGGTTCGACGTATGTTCCCGGTCGCTTCCCGACACCGTATGCGGCGTTCACGGCATCACCGACCTACCAGATGGCGAATCCGGCACTGATGCTGCCGAATCTGAACGATGCGAACTGGGATACGCAGATGCGCGGGACGTTTCCGAACTCGACCACGCAGATTCCGAATGGCGGAACGACGGCTGTGCCGAACCTGAGCCGCCAGGTACAGAAGGCGCTGTACAGCTATGACTTCCGGGCGGGCTGCGGTGGCAGCAATGTGGGCGCGGCGCTGCGGCAGGGCAACAATGCGCTGCTGGATGTGCGTACTATCCGAAGCGCCAACAGCGGCGCGGTGTGGATCATGGTCATGTTGGGCGACGGCGCGGCGGCTTCCAGCGACCCGGTGCGGCGGAACAACGCGACGCTGCAACCGGGCGATCCGTATGGCAGCGCGACTTCCGCGCCACCCCGGGCCAGCAGCTATGGCGCGTATGGCTTATGCCCATATGGTTCGCCGACGGCCAGGAGGGAACTGGTGGATGAGCAGGGTGCGTGGGACACCGCACAGCCCCGCTGTATGGATGAATCGTATACCAGCCGGCACTTCTGCGGTGGAGCCGCTGGCATCGACCCCAACAATGCGGCGTTCGATATCGGCGTAGCGGGTTCGTGCGAGACCGAATACGATGTGGATGACTATGCTCGTGACTGGGCAGACTACATCGGTCTGGTGCGTATCCCGGCTACGAGTCCCTTCAGTCGTTTCCCCGAAGCCGGTGACGAACGATCCAACTTCACCTTGCCGACAATCTTCACCATCGGCTTTGGCCTGGACTTCCAACGCGACTCGAATGGCGACGGGCAGTTCAACTGCGTTGACTCGGCGAACCTGAACGACTGCCTGGGTGAAGAACTGCTGCGCTACATTGCCGATGTGGGCGACAACAACCGATTGGATGCCGATTTCCAGCAGGATGTCGTGGCTGACGGGCGGCTGGATGGCAACCTCAGTCCAGGTGAGGTCTACGGCGAGCGCGGAGCCTGTGAAGCGCCGCTGCCGGGTTATCAGAACGCGGACCAGGCCAAAGCATCGGGCGCGTTCACCAGCAGCTATGCGGCGCTTTTGAACAATCCGCTGCAATCCAAGCGGGACTGCGGGAATTACTTCAATGCGCCTGATGCTGCCAAGCTGGATCGCGTGTTCGACGAGATCGCATCGCGGATGTTCACGCGCTTGACGCGCTAGTGTATCAAGGGGCGCAGCACGCTGCGCCCCTACGCGAGATGACAGGTGATCAGCAGGTTAAGATTGTTGGGCAATTCGTGCAGTTCGGATCGTTCAATCCTGTTCTTTTTCTCGCTGAGCCAGCGGGAATGGCGAGGCCATAACTCCTGAATGAGGGGGTTCCTATGGAGAGACAACAACACATGGATCAGCAGCGCAGACGGCGGCAAGGGCAGACGCTGGCGGAATTCGCGCTTACGCTGCCGATTCTCTTGCTTCTCATGTTCGGGATCATCGAGTTCGGGCGCATTTTCCAGGCATGGGTGACACTGCAAAACGCGGCGCGAACGGCCGCGCGTTATGCGAGTACCTACCAATATGACGACGGTTCGTTCCCACTGACGCTGGAAATCGACCAGTCGAACCTGAATCATCCGGGCGATTTTGTGCCGTGCGTCGATGATGGCCCGGAAAGCTTCCGCACGTATCGCGGGCCGGCCAACAATGAGGCAACGAGCGTGGATCGTCGCGGGACGATAGCCACCATTTTCCCGAATGGATCGACGAGTCCCGCAGTTCAAATCTATACAGGCGGCATCGAGAGCCTGTTTGCGACGTGGTACGATGGGCGCAACTGCGATCCCCGCAGCCTGGATGACCAGGATCGGCGGCGGGATATGGCGCGGTTGATGTCGATCATGTACGAGGCGCGGCGCGGCGCAGCCGGTCTCGCCATCGAGTCAAACCAGTGGGGCGCGCCGACGGCGGCGAATGCCCGCACCGACATCCAGAGCAACTGGCCGCAGTGGGCATGGTTCCAGAACTGGAATGTCCCGCCGCAGCGTTCGAATCAGCGGGCCTGGTTCCATGTCATGATTTGCAGCGACCGGCTGCGCCCGGCTGACTCGAACAGCTACTTCCAGGCGAGCGCGAACGGGGGCAGTTTTGTCCCGATTGGCAGCCGGTTCGTGCCGTATGTGGGTGAATCGACGCTGGCGGTAAACGGGACGATCACCAATCCGTGGGCGCCTTCGTGTCTGCTGAATGAAACATACAGCCCAGTACCCACCGGAATGCTCAACAACGCGGGGCGTCCGTGGATGGATCCGGGCGGCCCAGGCGACACGGTGTTGGTCGTGGTCACGTTCAATCATCCGTTGGTTACACCGCTGGGTCTGGCTCCTTATCTGACAATGCAGGCTCGACGTTCAGCGATTGTGGAGACGTTCAACAACACCCGTTCGCGCAGTGCGATTGGCGCGATTGCTCCGGCAGGGGCGAATGCTCCGACGCTGACGTACACACCGACGAATACACCGCCGCCGTCGCCGACGCATACGCCGATTCCCAGCCAGACGCCGACAGCTACAGTGACGAATACGCCATCGCCGATCCCGCCGTTCACGTGCGATCTGATCACGCTGAACACGGCGCGGCTGGATGCCAACACGTACTACATCAATATCCGCAACGACAACAACGAACCGACGTATCTCACGCGGGTGTCGTTCAACTGGCCGACGATAGCGCAGTTTGCCACGATGTATATGGCGCAGATGGCGCTAGATCGCGCGGTACACTGGAATGGGATCGACCGACAGGACCTGGCGGCTTTCAATGGGATGAACAACACGGATACCAACGTCGAAGCTTCGACGCCGCCGTTCAGCAGCACGTCTACGTCGATCCGCACTATCAATTCCTTCGATACCGGCGAATGGTCGGCGACGTTCCTGGCGGGGCCGAGCGCACTATCGAACTACATCTCGGCGACGGCTTATGGCGGCACGTTCTACCTCTACAATCCGCGCGACGTGAACGGTGTGCCGTGCCAGAAGGTTATCCCGAATCTGGTTCCGACGGCGACTCCGACACGCAATCCGGCTCAGGGGACGCCAACTCCGACGTTCACGCCCGACTGCGCGTCCAGCCAGCTTACGGTTCGTTTCTCCCGCTTCGAGCAGTTCGGTCTGGTGCGGTTGGAAGTGCTGAACAACCGGACGGTCACGGGTACGCTGGTGAACTTCTCGGTGAGCTGGATCAAGCGGTTCACGAGTATGACGCTGAGAAGGATCACGGCGGTTGCGCCTCAAGGGGCGGTGGGCAGCGTGGATGTG
>JAEUQZ010000486.1 GCA_016788965.1 Anaerolineae bacterium
AGCGCCCGGTAGCTTTCCAGCGCCTGGCGCCAGACCGCGATCTGCGAGTCTCGTCCGAGTGTGTCGGTGATCTCGTTCCAGCGGGCGGCGACGTTATCGAGCGCCTCCTGCGCGGTGATCTCACCGGCCAGCGCGCGGTTCACTTCCAGGTCGAGCGCGTCGTTGTACTGCGCCGAGCCGGGGATGAAAATCTCCGGGAAGCCGTCGGCCAGCGCCACTTTCAGCCCGTCCAGATACGCCTGGGCGTTCTCCTCGCCCATCAGCGGCGCGAAGGCCGAGACGTTATCCAGGTGCGACTGGCGATACGGATCGAGGCCGGTCAGCGAGGTCGAGACATCTTCCAGGCTGCGGTTGTAGGCGATGTGCTTGACAACGCAGTAGGCGGCTTCTTTGACATCCGAGTCGGCAGCCACGGCCACCACGCGGCCCACGGGCATCATCGAGCGATGCACCACCGTGCCATCCGCCCCGACCGTGCCCGGAACGCGGGCGACGCCCACCTTGCCGACGATCTTCGACGCTGTGGGATCGGACGCTTTCTTGGGCACATCCGTCCACTGCACGACCATCGCTGCGCGGCCAGTGATGAAGATGTCGCGCAGTTCGTCATAGCCGTAGTTCAGCACATCCGGCGGCGCGTTCTTCAGGCTGTCCACCATGTTCTGCAGAGCCGCGACGCTCTCCGGCGAATTGATCAGCGGGTTCATGTCCTCGTCGAAGTAGATCACGCCCGCGCTGGCGGCGCGGTTCATGAACCAGGCGAAGCTGAAGCTGCGCTTGGCAAATTCGGCTGAGCCGTAGAAGTCCTCGGTCAGGGTCTCGCCGGCCAGCGTATCGCCGGCCTTGCGGGTGAAGAACTCGCCGACCATGAGCCAGTCTTCCCAGGTCTCCGGGACGGCCAGGTCCTTACCGTATTTGGCTTTGAAGGCGGCCTGTTCGTCGGCATTCTCGAACAGATCCTTGCGGTATTGGAAGACCAGCACGTCGCCATCCACCGTCAGCGCGTAGGTCTGCCCGCCAAACTTGTTGTACAGCTCGCGGAACGGAGCCAGCACGTCGTTCATCATCGGGTCATAGACGGCGGCGGGTTCCTGCGCCATATAGCTGTCCAGCGGTTCCAGATAGCCGTTGCTGGCGAAGTCACCGATATAGGCCGGATAGAAGGTCACGACATCGAAGGCGCCGGTCTGCCCGACGAATTCGGTCTTGAGCTTCTGGTACACATCGGAGAAGGGCACTTCCACGATTTCGATGGTGATGCCCATCGCGGCGAAATCATCTTTCCAGAATTCATAAGGGGCCAGGTTGTGTCCCGCGTCGCCGACGACCGTCACGGTCACGCCCGGATCGAATTTGGGGCACAGCTCGAAGGGGGTCAGTCCCAGCGGCTGCGGGGCTTCCTGAGCGAGGACCGCTCCGGCCACCACCATGACCAGGGCCATTAAAGCGAAGAGAGTGAGCAAGCGTTTCGGTTGAGTCATGAAGAGCCTCCATTATTGAACACAAGCTGCAACTACTATTCAGATGTGGATATGGGGTCGGGGGATGGGTTGTGGACTCGACCTCCTACTCATTCAGGTCGAAATGAACCTGCATCCAGTATACCCCCCTTGCGCTGACCGGGGGTAATCCGTTCCCGTCTGCGAATTCCCCAACCCCTAATCCCCACCTTTGGCTGATACGCCATTCGATTCTATAATCGGCACAGTCCCCGGCGCGGATGAAGGGTCGCCCGTGGATGAATACAGTCCCTACAACAACCCCCTTTTTAAGGAGCTTTACGCATGAGCGACGAGGCTTTTGTCCCCTCGACGAGCGAATGGTATTACCCCTCCGAGGCCATCGTCAAAAGTGCCCTTATCCCCGATTACGATGCCGTCTACCAGGAGGCCATGACCGATATCGAAGCCTTCTGGTCGAAGCGCGCCGATACCCTCGATTGGTTCCAGCGCTGGAACCAGGTGTTGGATCGCAGCCAGGCTCCGTTCTATAAATGGTTCGTCGGCGGCAAGACCAACATCGCCCTGAACGCGCTCGACCGCCACGTCAAGACCTGGCGACGCAACAAGCTGGCCCTCATCTTTGAAGGCGAGCAGGGCGATAAGCAGACCTTCTCCTACTGGCGGCTGTGGCAGGAGGTCAACAAGTTCGGCAACGTCCTGCGGAGCATGGGCGTCCGCAAAGGCGACCGCGTGACCATCTACATGGGGCGCATCCCCGAACTCATCATCGCCATGCTTGCCTGCGCCAAGATCGGCGCGGTTCACAGCGTCGTCTACGGCGGCTTCAGTGAACATGCCCTGGCCGACCGCATCGAAGACGCTCAGAGCCGCGTCCTCATCACCTGCGATGGAGCCTGGCTGCGCGGTAGCATCGTCGAACTCAAGAAGATCGCCGACGAAGCCGTCCATCGCTCACCCGTGATCGAACATGTCATCGTCGTCAAGCGGACGGGGCAGCAGGTTCCGATGCAGGCCGGGCGCGATTTCTGGTATCACGACCTGATGACCCTGCCTATCGCCAGCACCAAGTGCGAAACCGAACAGATGGATGCCGAAGACCCGCTCTTCATCCTCTATACCAGCGGCACGACCGGCAAGCCCAAGGGCATCCTCCACACCCACGGCGGCTATCAGGTGCATATCTCCACCACGCTGCAATACGTCTTCGACATCAAAGATGAAGATCGCTTCTGGTGCGCCGCCGATCCCGGCTGGATCACCGGGCACAGCTATATCGTCTATGCGCCGCTCATCCTGGGCGCGACCGAGATGATCTACGAAGGCGCGCCCAACTTCCCGTACCCCAACCGCTGGTGGAAGATCGTCGAAGAATACGGCATCACCATCCTCTACACCGCCCCGACGGCCATCCGCGGCCTGATGCGCTTCGGCGATGCCTGGCCCAACCGCCATGACCTCAGCAGCCTGCGCTTGCTCGGCACGGTCGGCGAACCCATCAATCCCGAAGCCTGGAAGTGGTACTACAACGTCATTGGCAAAGGCCGCTGCCCGATCATGGATACCATGTGGCAGACCGAAACGGGCGGCTTCGTCCTGACGCCAGTGCCCTCGGTCGGCCTCAAGCCCGGAAGCTGCACCCGTCCCTTCCCCGGCATCGAAGCCGATGTCGTCGATGAGGAGGGCAATTCCTGCCCGCCCGGCGTCGAAGGCCGTCTGGTCATCAAAACCCCCTGGCCGGGGATGCTGCGGACGATCTACGGCGATCCTGACCGGATGGTGCGCCAGTATTTCAGCGCCTATCCCAAGCAGGGCTGGTATCTGGCCGGCGACTCCGCTCGCAAGGATGAAGATGGCTACTTCTGGGTCATCGGCCGCATCGACGATGTGATCAAAGTCTCCGGCTACCGCCTCGGCACAGCCGAGGTCGAGTCCGGACTCGTCAGCCATTCGGCCGTGGCCGAGTCGGCTGTCATCGGTGTGCCCGATGAAGTGCGCGGCAACGTCATCTACGCCTACTGCATCCTGCGCCAGGGCTTCCAGGG
>JAEUQZ010000487.1 GCA_016788965.1 Anaerolineae bacterium
TCTCTCTTCGTTGAGGTTGAAAGGTGTCCTTGAGTCTACCCCTTCCTCCCCTTCCCTTAAAACTGTCGGAGTGTAAACTACGAAGTGGAGAGGGGGTTGGGGGGTGAGGATCACAGAAACGAGCGCAGTCGTTCGCACTGACCATCAGAAAGGCCGCTCCCATGATGACTGAACCGCCGCTTCGCCGCCGCCTGTGGATCGTCCTGCTGGCGCTGGTGGTCGTCTTCATCCTCTGGAACGTCCCCCAGTTCGATGCCGTGCTGACGCCCTTCCGCCTGTTCGTCACCTTTGTTCACGAGGCTGGACATGGCACAGCCGCGCTGCTCACGGGCGGAGAGTTTGCCGGCTTCGTCGTCCATGACAACGGCAGCGGCCAGGCCACGACGCGCGGCGGCAGTCTGCTGGCGATCCTCCCGGCGGGCTATCTGGGCGCGGCGTTGTTCGGGGCGGTGCTGTTCACCCTCGCCAACCGCCTGCATTACACCCGCCCGGTTTCGATCCTGCTTGGCCTCGGCCTGATCGTCTTCTCGATCCTGTTTGCTCGCGCCTCGCTGCTGGCCTTGATCGTCGGGCTGGCCTTTGGCACGGTGCTGATTGGGCTGGGATGGCGTGCCAACCTCGGCGTCAACACCTTCGTCCTGAATGTGCTGGCGATCCTCACCGGATTGAACGCCGTCTTCGATGTCTGGTATCTGGTCGGGGACAGCAGCGCCAGCCTGGGAACCATCCGCAATGATGCCGCCGCTTTCTCGCAGGCGGTCGCGCCATTGGTTCCTGCCGCGGTCTGGGCCTTCCTCTGGTCGGTGCTGGCCGTGCTGATGCTCGGCATCGCCATCTGGTACAGTCTGGTGCGGCCTATTCGCCAGCGGTTGAATGGAGGATAATGATGCTCGGCGAAGCAGTGAACTCGGTTTACCTCCATTAACCCCTGCCTGTCATCTCGAAGGTAGGGCTTTTCGTGAAGAACGCCATAACAGTGTTGATCTCCCCCTCTCTACGAAGTGGAGAGGGGGTCGGGGGGTGAGGATTGCGAGGTCTGTGCTTCACCAGCTTGAATTAACGTTGTCGTTCCACAGATCGCCGCACAGGACTCACCCATGCCCATCACCGCCCAGGATCAGACCTGGATTCTTGAAACCGATCACACCGCCTACAGCTTCGGACTGAATGCCTTCGGCCTGCTGACCCACGCCTATTGGGGGCCGCGCCTGCTCACGCCGGAGGATTATCCGCCGCCTGTGATGGGCATGAACTGGGCTTCCTTCAACAATCCGCCCCATCTCACCCCGGAGGAATATCCGGCCTACCACGAGATGAAGTTCATTGAGCCGTGCCTGAAAGTCACCTTCGCCAACGGGGCGCGCGATGCCGCCCTGCGCTTCCAGAGCGCCCACATCAAACCCGGCGACGGCCAGACCAGCCTGCACATCAGCCTGCGTGACCGCGCTCAGCCCTTCGAGGTGCTGCTGTGCTATACGCTTTACGACGGCCATGATCTGATCGGCCGCACGGCCACGCTGGTCAACCACGGAACCGAGCCTATCCTGATCGAGCGGATGTGGTCCGCCCAGTGGCATCTCCCGGTGGGCGAGGGCTATCGCTTCTCGCATCTGACCGGCCGCTGGTCGGATGAATTCCACCTGCGCCGCGAACCGCTTCAGCAAGGCGTCAAGGTCATCGAAAGCCGCCGCCTGCACACCAGCCATCACCACAGCCCCTGGTTCGCCATCGACCGCGGCAGCGCCGACGAAGACCAGGGTGAGGTCTGGTTCGGCGCATTGGCCTGGAGCGGCAGTTGGAAGATCGCCGCCGAAGTCACCGATTTCGCCTCGACGCGCGTCAGCGCCGGCCTGAACGATTGGGACTTCGCCTATCGCCTGATGCCCGGCGAGTCTTTCACCACGCCGGAAGCCTACGCCGGCTACACGCCCGATGGTTTCGGCGCGGCCAGCCGCGGCCTGCACGACTTCATCCGCGATGCTGTGCTGCCGCACCGCCACACCGCCCACCGCGTCCTCTTCAACTCCTGGGAGGCCACGCTCTTCGATGTCGATGTCGCGTCCCAGAGCCTCTACGCCGAAACTGCCGCCAGCCTGGGCGTGGAACTCTTCGTCATGGATGACGGCTGGTTCCACGGCCGCGACCATGACCGCGCCGGCCTGGGCGATTGGTGGCCGGATGCCCGCAAATTTCCACAGGGCTTGACGCCGCTCATCGAGCGCGTCAACGCCCTCGGCATGGATTTCGGTCTGTGGATCGAGCCGGAGATGGTCAACCCGGACAGCGACCTCTACCGCGCCCATCCCGACTGGGTGCTGCATTTCCCGGATCGTCCTCGCACCGAAGGCCGCAATCAGCTCATCCTCAACCTGGGGCGCGCCGATGTCCAGACCTACCTGCTGGATCGCTTGGATGCGCTCCTGCGCGAAAACAATATCGCCTTCATCAAGTGGGACATGAACCGCGCCGTCACTGAACCCGGTTGGCCGGATTATGACGGCGAACCCCGCGAAATCTGGGTGCGCTATGTCGAGGGACTCTACCGGCTCTGGGGCACGCTCCGCCAGCGCCATCCGCGCGTCATCTGGCAGAGCTGTTCGGGCGGCGGCGGTCGCGCCGATCTGGGCATCCTGCGCTATGCCGATCAAATCTGGGTCAGCGACAACACCGGGCCGGTTGCCCGCCTCGGTATTCAGGAGGGCTTCTCTCAGGTTTTCCCGGCCAGCGTCATGGAAGCCTGGGTGACGGACATGGAGCCGCATAGCTGGTTCAATCCCCAGCCCGCCGGGGAGTATCTACCGCTCAGCTTCCGCTTCCACGTCAGCATGTGCGGGGCGCTGGGCATCGGCGCCAACATCACCCACTGGGGCGAGGCGGAACGTGATGAAGCCCGCCGCTGGATTGCCATCTACAAAGAACTGCGCCCCATCATCCAGGAAGGCGACCTCTACCGCCTCCGTTCCGCCCAGACCGGCAGCGGCTTCAGCGCCGTGCAGTACGTCAGCAAGGACAAAGCCGAAAGCGTCCTCTTCGCCTTCCGCACCCTCATCCCCGACCCGGCCAATCTGCCCCCGCTGCGGCTGCGCGGCCTCGACCCGCAGGCGCGTTACACCGTCGAAGGGTTTGATGGGGCGCGTTCCGGCCTCGCGTGGATGAATACCGATTTGCTCATGCCGCTGCTGAATTTCGACAGCACCCTGCGCCGCATCCGCCGGGTATCAGAGTAGCTACTCGCTGGGCGGCGGGACCGGCAGTTGGTCGGCTGGGGTATCTTTCCACTTCGCCCCTTCTTCGACCAGCATGACCGGCAGTCCGTCGCGGATCGGATACTTGTAGCCCGAATCCGCGCACACCAGCCAGCAGCCCTTCACCAGTTCCAGCCTGCCGGGGTCAGCGCCCTTGTCTTTGTAATGAACCGCCACCGGGCAGCGCAGAATGTCTAGCAGGGCGGGGTCAATCGGGGAGGTATTTTCAGCC
>JAEUQZ010000488.1 GCA_016788965.1 Anaerolineae bacterium
CTGCCAGAAATCGGTTTCGGCTTCGTAGAACTTGCGGCGGCCACCGCGTCCGCGCACCCAGACCTGGCGCACCATGCCCATGTGTTCCAATGTACGCAGGTTCATGCTCACGCTGGCTTTGGAGATGTCCAGCAGTTCCACCAGGTCATCCAGGCTGAGCGGCTCGGCGCTGAGCAGCAGCGCCCCATAGAGCTGCCCCATGACCTTACTGAACCCAAAATAGCTGGCAAGCTGACCCAGCCCATCCAGCATACTGGACTGTACCGCAGCGAGGCTGGGGTCGTGAACATCGCTGCCGTTGATTTCTAGCGTAGACATCGGCCTACCCTGCGCTTATCCCGTGCCGCCGCACATCTGCATGATGAGTGTGACAGAGCTTATCGTAACATTATAAGTGGGCGCTGACAACGTGTCATTCGTAACGCAAGGCGTCAATGGGGTTCAAAGCCGCCGCGCGATTGGCCGGATAAATGCCGAAGAACGTCCCCACCGCCAGCGAGATCAGCGTCGCCAGCAGCACGCCGGAAAGCTGAACGCCAACTTGCAGCTCCGGCAAAACCACACCGACCAGAGCCAGCCCACTGGCCGCGATCAGCAGTCCCATCCCGCCGCCGATCAAAGCCAGTACCACCGCCTCGATCAGGAACTGTAAGACAATATCACCCTTCTGTGCGCCGACCGCTTTTCGCAGACCGATCTCGCGGGTGCGCTCCGTGACCGTGACGAGCATGATGTTCATGATGCCGATCCCCCCGACCACCAGTGAAATCCCGGCGATGGCCGCCAGAAACACGGTGAGCAGCCCGGTGATGCTGCCGAGGCTGTCCAGCAAATCGTTCTGCGTGAAGATCTGGAAATCGTCCTCGTCACGGAAATTGATTCCCCGGACTTCGCGGAGGGTCTGCCGTATCTGCTGGGCGGCCACATTGACGCTCTCCGAATCCCTCGCCTGAACCAGGATGAGCGACACCGGGCGCTCACCGTTCACTTCCCGGTCGCGCGTCACGCGGTTCAGCACCGTCGTCAATGGGATCGCAATCACGTCGTCGTCATTCGGGCCGAAACCGGCTCCACCGACGCGGTTGAGAATGCCGATCACACGAAAGTTGATCCCGTCGATACGAATCGTTTGGTCAATCGGATCAACGCCGTCGGGGAATAAGCGCGGCACAGCCTCCGGCCCCAGCACGGCCACCCGCGCCTGGGTATTCATTTCCTCGCGGTCGAAGAAGCGCCCGGCCACTACGCTGCGGTTGCGAATGGCAAGATACTCATCGGTGACACCCAACAGGCGGATCGCCGCCTGACGCCCCTCGAAGGTGACGTTGCGGGTGGTCGCCCGCTGCGGCATGACCCGCAGCGCGTCGGGAACGCGGAACGGATCGGCCAGCGCATCAGCCTCGCGCATGCTCATGCGGCGGGTGATGCCCTGATCGTTCTGCTGCGCGAACACGATCAGCAAGTTCGTTCCGATCCCCTGGAACTGCTGACGGACAAACCCATCGACAGCCTGCCCTAACGACACCAGCACGATCACCGATGCGACGCCGATGGTGATGCCCAGCATCGTCAGGATCGAGCGGAGTTTGTTGCTGCCCAATCCGATAATGGCAATCCGCACATTCTCGAACATGGCTACTCGAACCTCAGCGCATCGATGGGGCGCATCCGCGCCGCGCGGCTGGCGGGATACAGTCCGAAGAAGATGCCCACGAAGCTCGACACGACGGTCGCCAGGAGAACGGCGTCCAGGCTCAAGCTGAGTTGAAGCTGCGGCAGCAGCCGCCCGCCGAGGATCGCTGCCCCGCCGCCGATGAGAATCCCAATGACGCCTCCGACAAAGGACAGCACCATGCTCTCGATCAGGAATTGGGTCAGAATATCGCGTCCCCGCGCCCCAACCGCTTTCCGCAATCCGATCTCCCGCGTGCGCTCGGTGACCGAAACCAGCATGATGTTCATGATGCCAATGCCGCCGACCAGCAGAGAAATCCCGGCGATCATCCCCAGGAAGATCGTCAGAATGCCTGTGATCCGCCCCAACGAGGTCAGCAGATCGGCCTGATTGATGATCTGGAAATCCTGTTCGCCCTGAAACTGGATGTCATGTGCTTCGGTCAGATACCGCTCGATTTCGCGCTTGGCCGATTCCATCGACTCTTTGGAGACCGCCTGAATGTGGAGGACATCCACCCGAAAGCCGCCATCTTTGGTGCGTGCCTGGGATAAACGAGTTTGCGCGGTGCTGAGCGGAATGAAAACCACATCGTTTTCATCGCCGAAGAAGCTGCTGCTGCGTTCTTCCAGGACTCCCACAATCGTGAATACCCGGTCGTTGATACGGAGAATTCGCCCCACGGGATCAATGGTCTTATCCCCAAACAGCCGCTCCACGACCGTCGTACCAACCACCGCCACACGGGACGCCGAGTCGATGTCACTTTCTGTGATGAACGCACCGCCGACTCGGAGCTTCCAGTTCCGCACCTCCTGGAAGTTAGGACTCACGCCGCTGACCGGTATATTCAGGCGGTTCGATCCAGCCGCGACCGTGCCGAGAACCTGATATTCCATCGCAATCTGGAGGATGCTGGGCGCGATAGACGGGTTGGAAAGGTCATCCCCTTCGACTGTAGTAATGGGTTGAATCGTCGTGCGTGTGCCGGACGCAGGCGGCGATGAAAAGACAAACAGGACGTTCGACCCCAGCGCCTCGAACTGCCCGGCAATGAAGGACTCGACCCCCCGCCCCAGGCTCACCAAGCCAATGACCGCCGCCACGCCGATGATGATCCCCAGCGTCGTCAGAACAGAACGGAGCCGGTTGGTCAGGAGCGCGGTGAGCGCGATGCGAATGGTTTCCAGGAAGTTCATGAAATCAAATCAAGCCGCTTCTTGCTCACACAACCTCAGTTGTAATCGTCTTGGCTGCCGCCAAAGTAGACCTCTTTGAACAGCCCTTCCATTTCAGCCGCCTCCGACGGGCGGTCATTTTCCCCTGCGACCAGCGGATCGGCAACCTCGCGGTCGGCGATCACCAGTCCATCCCGCAACATAATCACACGGCGGGTATGCCGCGCGATCCAGGGATCATGGGTGACGAAAATGGTGGTGATGCCCTGCTCCCGATTCAACCGTTGGAAAATCTGCATGACCTCCATACCGCTCCGTGAATCCAGATTGCCGGTCGGTTCGTCGGCCAGGATCATGGCCGGTTCGTTGACCAGAGCGCGGGCAATAGCGACGCGCTGCTGCTGCCCGCCGGAGAGTTCGCTCGGCAGATGGTCGAGGCGCTTGCCCAACCCGACCGACTCCAGCGCCGCGCGGGCTTTCTTGGTACGGCCAGATGTACCCGCATAGATCAGCGGCAGTTCCACCTGACGCAGCGCCGATGTGCGTTTGAGCAGATTGAAACTCTGAAAGACAAAACCGATCTTCTTGTTACGAACTCTGGCGAGTTCCTGCTCGGAAAG
>JAEUQZ010000489.1 GCA_016788965.1 Anaerolineae bacterium
GCGGCACACACCGATGGGGCGAACGCGGTGCTGGCCGAAGTGAACGGGCAGGTTTACGTGTTGGGAGCAGCAGTCAGCAAACGCTACCGGGGCAAGAAGACCTTCCCGCAGGCTATTGTGCCTTACAACTTCAATCCCAGCGTGAACCACACCAACATCCACGAGACCGACGATCCGGTCACGCGGATGCGCTACCTGGGCGCGGAGATCGAACTCGGTCTGGTCCACCGCGACGGCCATGCCCCCAGCGAAGACGATATGCTGAATTACATCGAGGTCTACCGGGAACACGCCCGCAAGATCGGCGTCACCCCGCAGATCGACCGCGAAGCCGGGCAGTATCAGGTCGAGGCGCACATTTCACCCGTGCTGGGCTATCACAAGACGCGGCTGGCGCTGGGTGGCATCCTCACCTCGCTGCTGCGGACGAGCGAGGATACCGGTCTGCTGACAACCATCATGCCGTCGTATCCGGTCGAGTCGGATTTCAAGCTGACCCAGGACCCGAAGGTCATGACGGCGCTCGATCTGATGCAGGAGGTCAACAACTACTTCCCCGAACAGGCTGTGCGCCTGGACGAAGCCCACCAACGCTACCATGTCGATCCGCCCTCGACCTACTATGTGCAGATGTTCCGCAACCAGGGCTGCCATATCCACCTCGATCTGGCGGGACGCTCGGAGGCGCTGGGTTTGCTGGCCTTCTACACCATGCTGCGGAGCGCATCGGCTGCCGCGAACGCCGCCATCCTGAAGGGATCGCCCTTCGTCAACGGAACCTGCGATCCGGAACTGCTCTGCACCCGCGAGTATCTGCGGCGCGTGACCGTCACCGGGCGCTATCTCGATCTGCCGACGACGCCGCACCGCACACCGCACGGCCTGGAGCGGTATGGTGAACTGCTGCGCTCCGAGCGCGTCAATTCCCCGGCCCGCGCCATGCTGTACGAAGATGGCCTGGGTACGATGGTCTCGGTCATGCACAACCCCATCGGGCGCATCCGCCCTGATCTGGCAACCTCGAAGCGCATCTGCACGGTGGAAAGCACCGGGATGCCTTCGTGCGTGAGCGCCTCGCGCATGGCGGCGGCGCTGATCGACTTCGAGTACAGCCATGTCCTGATCGAAGACTACTTCCGCAAGTACGGCTGCGATCTGGAGCCGATGCACAGCAACCGCGAGATGTGGGCGGTGCTGGGACCGCTGGAAACCGAGACCTATCGGGCCATGCAGGATGAGTCCGACCACAACTGCACCGATGTCACCATCATCACGGCCACGGGCGAAAAGATGAGTCTGGCCGATTTCTACGAGCGCAAGCGGCTGTTCATGCACCGGGCGCTGTACGACATCAACGTAGACATCACCCCGCGTGACATCGACGATGTGTACAGCAGCTTCACGCGGATGCTGAACCCACCCAGCGGGCATCATGCCCAGACGATCCGCGATTTCATCGCCCATCCCAAGCTGAGGAGTACCGGCAACTGGGGCCGCATCCTGCGGAACGCCTTCATCGAGATGGGCGGCTCGCCCGGCGATCACCGTCCTGATCTGGTCATGAAGATCATCCACGAGATTCACGATGCCCTGCGTGAACGCTACCTGATGGTCTAGTCGCTGCGCTGTGATAGGGGTGCGTTTCATCGCCTGCGGAAATTTCGGACGCCAAGAATGGCGTCCCTACCCAGACGGGAATCGTAGGGACGGGCTTCTGCCCGTCCGCCACGCCCACCCCTTTTCGCGGACACCTGGAAACGCTTCCCAAAATCTGTGGTACAATATGTTCTGAAAGATTACGATACTTGCGATACCGTCGAAAATTGCTGCGAAAAACAACCTTCTTCAAGACCTGTAAAGCGGATTTACGTTCCGACCTGTATTGACAATCAGAAAGGATGAAGCCGAGCACGGACAGGTGACGCTCGGTTCTTTAGCGTTATATGGCAAAAGCGAAACTACGCATTGTCCCCCTGGGCGGTCTAGGGGAAATCGGCAAGAACATGACCGTATTCGAACTGGGCAATGATGCCTTCATCGTGGACGCGGGCATCATGTTCCCGGCCAACGATATGTTCGGGGTGGATTACATCATCCCCGACTTCCGTTACCTTCAGGAGCGCAAAGACCTGAAAATCCACGGCCTGCTCTTCACCCACGGTCATGAAGACCATGTGGGCGCGGTGCAGCACGTCGTCGAGGCTTTCCCCGGCATCCCTATCTGGGCGACGCCGCTCACCGCCGGGCTGGTAGAAGTCAAACTGCGCGACCACAACCTCCACAAAGCCGCCACGATCAACGTGTTCCAGGCGGGCGCGACGCTCAAGGTGGGGCCGTTCAGCATCGAGAGCTTCCACATGTGCCACAGCATCCCCGACTGCGTGGGCTTTGGCATCAATACGCCCTTCGGCATCGTCGTTCACAGCGGCGACTACAAGTTCGACAACACACCCGTGGATGGCAAGAAACCGGATTATGCCAAGCTGGCCGAATTCTCGAAGCGGGGGACGCTGCTGCTTATGGGCGACAGCACCAACGCCGACCAGCCGGGCTGGACGCCCTCCGAAAGCGTGATCGATGGCGCGTTCGATGCCGTCTTCCGGCAGGCCAAAGGCCGCATCATGGTGGCGACCTTCGCCTCGCTGATCTCGCGCTTCCATCAGGTGGCCCGCGCGGCGGAAAACCACGGCCGCAAGATCGCCGTGGCCGGGCACAGCATGGCCGCGAATATCAAAATGGCCCGTGAGCTGGGCATCCTGCGGATCCCCGACGAGATGTTCCTCGATCTGAACCGGATCAACCAGGTTCCGCCCAACAAAGTGGTCATCATGGTCACAGGGGCACAGGGCGAACCCTCGGCCGTGCTGGCACGGCTGGCGACTGGGCGGCATCGCCAACTCGATGTCCGCGAGAACGACACCATCATCCTCTCGTCGCACACCATCCCCGGCAACGAAGAGTCGGTCAACCGCACCATCAACCGCCTGTTCCAAAAGGGCGCGGATGTGATCTACGATCCCATCGCTGCGGTGCATGTCTCCGGCCATGCCCGCCAGGAAGAGATGCGCCTGCTGATGAATCTGGTCAACCCGCGCTATTTCATGCCGATCCACGGCGAACTGCGGCATCTCCGCGCCCATGCGCGGCTGGCACAGCAGTCCGGCATCCCGGCGGATCATACCTTCGTGGTTGAAAACGGTTACGTCATCGAAGCCGACAAGAACGGAGTGCGCGTGGGCGAACGGGTTCCGGGCGGTTACGTCTTCGTCGATGGCAGCGGCGTCGGCGACATCGGCAAGACGGTCATCCGCGACCGGGAAATCCTGGCGCGGGACGGTTTCATGATGGTCGTGCTGAACGTGGACTCGCGGACAGGCGACCTGATCGACGATCCCGAAATCATCTCGCGCGGCTTCGTCTACATGCGGAGCGCGACCGATCTGGTCGATCTGATCCGCAGCAC
>JAEUQZ010000048.1 GCA_016788965.1 Anaerolineae bacterium
GAACACGATACCGGCAGCAAGCTACCCGCCTCCAGGCCGGTCACGCCGCCCGGCAACGGTACATCCGGGACGATGCCCTGAATCATGCGTGTGGTTGGGACTGCCGGGCACGTTGATCACGGCAAATCGACGCTCATCCGTGCCCTCACTGGAATCGACCCGGATCGACTGGCCGAAGAAAGAGCGCGTGAGATGACCATCGACCTCGGCTTCGCCTGGATGGACGCCCCGTCTGGCGAAACCATCGGATTTGTCGATGTCCCCGGTCATCGTGATTTCATCGAGAACATGCTCGCCGGCGTAGGTGGCATCGATGCCGTACTGCTCATTATCGCCGCCGATGAAGGCGTCATGCCCCAGACCCGCGAACACCTCGCCATCCTCGATCTTCTCGGAATCCAGCACGGCCTGATCGTCCTCACCAAGATCGACATGGTGGACGATCCCGACTGGCTTGCTCTCATCGAGCAGGATGTCCGTCAGGCATTGGCTGGAACCACGTTGGCTGATGCCGAGATCGTGCGCGTCTCGGCCCGCGCGGGCATTGGATTGGCCGAGTTCACCGCGCGTCTGGCCGCCCTACTGGACAACATGCCGTCCCGCGCCGACTACCGTCATCCTCGCCTTCCCGTAGATCGTATCTTCTCGATCAGCGGCTTCGGAACCGTCGTGACCGGAACCCTGCTTGGGGGCCGTCTCCGCGTCGGTGAAGAAGTTGAAGTCCAACCGGGGAACATTCGCGCCCGGATTCGCGGCCTGCAAAGCTACAAACACGCCGTCGATGTCGCCGAGCCGGGCAGCCGAGTCGCCATCAATCTCGCCGGAACCGAACGCGCGGCCATCGTGCGCGGCCATATCGTCGCCCCTCCCGGACAGATGCAGGTGTCGGGCTTGGTGGATGTGCGCTTTCGCCATCTCGCCGATGCGGGCCGCCCGCTCAAGCATGACGCCGAAGTGAAAGTCTTCGTCGGCACAGCCGAGTCCCTCGCCCACGCCCGCCTGCTCGGTGACGAAATCCTGCTCCCCGGCGCGGAAGGCTGGCTTCAGCTTCGCCTGGAAACCCCGCTGGCTCTCGCCCAGGGTGACCGCTTCATCCTCCGCTATCCCTCACCCCCCCAAACCATCGGTGGGGGAGTCGTGGTCGATCCCCGGCCGGATCGGCGCTGGCGTCGCTTCCAGTCGGATGTGATTGATAGACTCGAAACCCGAATGCGCGGCACGCCCGCCGAGCGCGTCGCCCAGGCCGCCAGCCAGTCCGAACCCGTCAAGCCGGCCGCCTTGATGAAACACCTGGGCTACACCCCGCAGGAACTGGAAACCGCCATCCAGTCCGCCCTGGATGAGAAGCGCCTGCTCGAACTCCCCGGCCCAACCTACATGGCTGCGGCCGTCTACGATGGCCTTGTGGAGCAGATCATTCATGAATTGAGCAGCTACCATCGGGCCAATCCGCTGCGCGTCGGGATGTCGCGGGAAGAACTCCGCGCCCGCCTGGGGCTGAAGCAGGCCTTCTTCAACTTGCTGCTCGACTTGGAACACAGCCACATCGCCTCCCAGCGCGATCAGGTGCGCCTGATCGACCACGCCGTGCAGTTCTCGCCCGATCAAACGGCCCGCATTCAGCAGTTGATGGTTCAGATGCAGGTCGCCCCCTACACGCCGCCCGCTTTCACCGATGCTGCCCAGACCGTCGGTGAGGATGTCCTCTTTGCGCTGATCGACCTGGAAGAGATCATCCGCGTGCAGCCAGAAGTCATCTTTCTGCCCTCGATTTACGACGAGATGGTCACGGCTGCGCTCGAGATCATCGAACAGACCGGTTCGGTCGCCGCCAATCAGCTTCGGGATCGCTTCAATACCACCCGCAAATATGCCATTGGCCTCCTCGAATATCTGGATGCCATCGGCATCACCCGGCGCAGCGGCGATGTCCGCGTGCGCGGCTCCCGTCGTCCTTAATGCGGCACGATTTCCTGTTCCTGTGTGTCGTCTATCGAGCCGCCTTCACCCTGCACCCGTTCGATCTTGGCTCCCAGCGCCTTGAGCTTCTCTTCGACCCGCTCATACCCCCGGTCGATCTGCCGGATGTTATGGATGCGCGTTTGTCCGCTGGCATTCAGCGCCGCCAGCAGCAGCGCCATCCCCGCCCGGATATCCGGGCTGGTGATATACGGCAGCCCACGCAGTGCCGTCGGCCCTTGAACCAGCACCCGGTGTGGATCGCACAGCGTAATCCGCGCCCCCATCCGTGTCAGTTTATCCGTGAAGAAGAAACGGCTTTCGTACATCCAGTCGTGGAACAGGATCGATCCGGCGCTTTGCGTGGCGACCACCAGCGCGATGCTCATCAGGTCCGGCGGGAAGGCCGGCCACGGCTGCGCTTTGATCGATGGAATGCGGTTCCCCAGATCGGGCACAATGGTCAGCGATTGGCTCGCCGGGACGAAGATGTCGGCCCCCCGCGTCTCCCAGGTGACGCCCAGCCGCTCGAACACCAGCGCGATCATGTCGAGGTGCTGTGGATCGGCCTGCCGGATCAGCATCTCCCCGCCCGTCATCACCGCCGCGCCGATGAAGCTGCCGACCTCCATGTAGTCCGCGCCCACCCGCGCCTCGCCCCCGTGGAGTTTTTCGACCCCTTCGATGGTGATTTGGTTCGTGCCGATCCCCTCGATCCGCGCCCCCATCGTGTTCAGCATCGCGCATAGGTCTTGCACGTGCGGCTCCCCGGCTGCATTGCGGATCACCGTCGTGCCCCGTGCCAGCGCCGCCGCCATGATCGCGTTCTCGGTTGCCGTCACACTGGCTTCATTCAGCAGGATGCGCGTTCCCGTCAGCGCCTCAGTGTGCATCCGCAGCGCCCCGCGCTCGAAAGCCGTTTCCACGCCCAGCTTCTTCAGCGCCAGCACATGCGTATCCAACCGCCGCTCGCCAATCGTGTCGCCGCCGGGAATCGGCAGGATCACTCGCCCGGTGCGTGCCAGCATCGGCCCGGCGAAGACCACGCTCGCCCGGATGCGCCCGGCCAGCCCTGCATCCAGCATGTGTGTGCGGATGTCCCGTGCATGAACCCGCACGCTGCTCTCCGACACCCAATTCGCCTCCGCCCCAAGCTGCCGCAGAATATCCATCGTGGTGCGGACATCCCCGATGTTGGGGACATTGTGCAGCGTCACCGGCTCATCGGTCAGCAGACACGCGGGCAGCATCTTCAGGGCGGCATTCTTATTGCCGCCGGCCGTGATCTCGCCGCTCAGTCGATGACCGCCTTCGATCAGGAATTGTTCCATGTTTTAGCCTGTTTTCAGGACGACGCTTTCCCCGCCGTTCACGCCGAGCAGGGTGGCTGCGCTGCCCTGGTTGCACGCGATTTCCAGGAACCCGCTGCTGTCCACCAGCGCCAGCAGTTGCCCTTTCGAGACTTCGCTATAGCTGCGCCGGATGCCGAAGAGCGTCGCATCTTTGACCGCCACGCTGACCTGCGCTGCCGGGATCACCGTCGCCGCCAGCCCTCGGTTGAAGCGCGGTTGGAGCAGCAGCCCTTGTTCGTTCCACGAAAGTTGGCCGATGCTGGTGATCACATTCCCGAAGCGGTCGATATGCATCACCTGCCCGCTGATCTGCCCCGCTTCGATGCGAAGCTGCGGTTTCATTTGCTGGGCGATTCGCTCCACCCGCGGCCCCAGTTCCCCCAGCGCCACGCCCGCCGCCAGGTGCGCCGCTGCCGGAGCGAACACATCCCGCCCATGAAAAGTGTTGCTCACGTCGGACAGCCGGTAGGCCGGATTCTGAAGTTCGACGATGCTCGCGCTGCCCAGTTCCTCCAGCACGAACGACAGCACGCCATTGTCGGGCGCGACGAACCGGTATCCACCCGCCTCTGCCGCGATGCACTTCCGGCTTCCGCCCACGCCCGGATCGACCACGACCAGAAAGACCGTACTCGGCGCGAAGTAACGATAGCTGTTCAGCAGCGTCAGCGAGGCCTGCCGCACGTTTTGCGGCTGAATCTGGTGGGTGATGTCGATGAATCGCACATCCGCCGTGATGCGCGACATCACCGCTTTCATCACGCCAACATAGTTGTCCTGGAGGCCGAAATCCGTGAGAAGGGCGACAATCGGGGACATGAACCTGCCTTCCAACAAGAAGTCCGTATTGTAGCGCCTGCCGACCGATTGACAACCCTGATCGGGCTGGGTAAGATCATGGCGTTGGCTTCTGCCACTCAACAGGGATTGCGTCCACATGCGTTTGATCTGCGGGCATCACCATCATCACTACTCTGAAACCCATCTGGTGCTTGCCTGACTTGCAGCCATCGCTGCTCACGTTGATCGAAGTCCCCGCGCCAGGCGGGGTTTTTGTTTTAGAGGAGAGGATTGTGCCGTATGCTGGCCGTCATTGACTACGGAGCCGGGAACTTGCGGAGCGTTCTCCACGCCCTGAATCACCTCGGAGTGGAAAGTGTCCGCGTCGTCCAGAACCCGTGCGACCTGCGCGGCGCTGACAAGATCATTCTGCCCGGCGTCGGCGCGTTCGGCGCCGGCATGCAGAAGCTGCGCGAACAGGACTTGATCCAGCCCATCAAAGATGCCATCTTCACCGGAACCCCCTATCTGGGCATCTGCCTGGGGATGCAGTTCCTCTTTGAGAGCAGCGACGAGATGGGCGACCATGCCGGCCTGGGGCTGCTCCCCGGCCACGTCACCCGTTTTCCCCAACGGCCCGACCTCAAAGTTCCCCACATGGGCTGGAACCAACTGCGCCCCCTCCGTCATTCCACCCTCATCGACAGCCTCGACGCCCACAGCTACGCCTACTTCGTTCACAGTTACTACTGCGTACCCTCGCGCTCTGAAGACATTGTGGCTGTTGTGGATTACGGCCTGCCGTTCACCGCCGTCGTCCAGCGTGATCACCTGTTTGGCGTCCAGTTCCATCCCGAAAAAAGTCAGCGTACCGGCCTCCAGATCCTCACCAACTTCCTGAAGGAAACCGCATGATTATCTACCCCGCCATCGACCTGCGCGGCGGCCAGGTCGTCCGCCTCAAAGAAGGCGACCCGTCTCGCCAGACCATCTTCAGCGATGACCCCCTCGCCACCGCCCGCGCCTGGATCGACCAGGGCGCGGCCTGGATTCACATGGTCAACCTCGACGGCGCCTTCGCCAGCGCCAACCAGAACGGATTGGTTCTGGAAGCTGTTGCCCGTCTCGGCACACCTGTGCAGTTCGGCGGCGGCCTCCGCTCTCTGCCCGATATCGACGAGGCCATCCAGCGCGGCGCATCCCGTGTCGTCTTAGGGACGGCCGCCGTCCAGAATCCCGACCTCGTGCGCGATGTAGTTGCTCAATACGGTACGGAACGAGTCTGCGTTGCCCTCGATGCCCGTGATGGCAAAGTCGCCACCCACGGCTGGCAGCAGACCGCCGAACTGACCCCGCTCGAACTCGGCCGCCAGATGGCCGCCCTCGGCGTCCGCCACGCCCTCTATACCGATGTCAGCCGTGACGGTGGTTTGCAGGGCGTGAACATCGCCGCCACCGTTGAACTCGCCGAAGCCACCGGCCTGCAGGTGATCGCCTCCGGCGGCGTCAGTACGCTGGATGACATCCGTGCCCTGGCCGCCAGCGGCAAGGTTGCTGGCGCGGTCATCGGCATGGCTCTGTATGAAAAACGCTTCTCCCTGCGTGATGCTGCCACGGCAGCCGGAGGCAAAGATGCTGGCTAAACGGATTATTCCCTGCCTGGATGTGATGAACGGCCGGGTGGTCAAAGGCGTCAACTTCGTCGATCTGCGTGACGCGGGCGATCCGGTCGAGCAGGCCAGCGTCTATGACTGCGAAGGCGCGGATGAACTTGTCTTCCTGGATATCACCGCTTCTCACGAAAACCGCAACACCATGCTTGACATGGTGCGCCACGTCGCCGATAGCATCTTCATTCCCTTCTGCGTCGGCGGTGGCATCCGCACCATCGGAGACATCCGCGCCACCCTCCTCGCCGGCGCGGATAAAGTCTCCATCAATAGTTCCGCCGTCAAAACCCCCGACCTCATCGATCAGGGAGCCTGGGCCTTCGGCAGCCAGTGCATCGTCGTTGCCATCGACCCCAAGTGGATCGACGGCCGCTGGATCGTTCACATCAACGGCGGTCGCATTCCCACCGATAAAGAAGCCATCGCCTGGGCCAGAGAAGTCGAAGCCCGTGGCGCGGGTGAAATCCTCCTCACCAGTATGGATCGCGACGGGACCAAAGCGGGCTATGCTATCGAACTCACCCAGGCCGTCGCCGAGGCTGTCTCCATCCCGGTCATCGCCTCCGGCGGAGCCGGCAGCCCGCGGCATTTCTACGAAGCCCTCACCTCTGGCCGCGCTGATGCCGCCCTCGCCGCCTCGCTCTTCCACTACAACGAGATTCGCATCGGCGACCTCAAACACTATCTTGCGGAGCAGGGCGTACCCGTCCGCTTGAACGGCTGGGAGGCATTGTGATGGATGCCCGAATCAAATGGGACGATAAAGGCTTGATCCCCGCCATCGTCCAGGATGTCAACACCCGTCAGGTCTTGATGCTGGCCTACATGAATGCCGAGTCGCTTCGTCAGACCATCGAAATGGGCGAAACCGTCTTCTGGAGCCGCAGCCGGGGCGAACTCTGGCACAAGGGCGCGACCTCCGGTAACACCCAGCGCGTCCGCGAGATTGTTCTCGACTGCGACGGGGACACCCTGCTCATCCTCGTCGAACCGGCTGGCCCCGCCTGCCACACCGGCGCTGTATCCTGTTTCTTTCAACCCCTGGAGACCTCCACCCATGACTGACATGCTCCACGAACTCGAAGCCATCATCCAGGATCGTAAGGCCAACCCCCGCGCCGGGAGTTATACCACCAGCCTCTTTGAAGCCGGCCCGAACCGCATGGCTCAGAAAGTCGGCGAGGAAGCCGTCGAAGTCATCGTCGCCGCCCTCGGCCAGACTCGCCCGGATCAGATCAACGAACTCGCTGATCTCTTCTATCATACGCTCGTCCTGATGTCCCATCTCGGACTCTCGCTCGAAGACATTGAAGCAGAACTCCGCCGCCGCCACCGTTGACGCCAATCAACGTATGGGGAAAGGCAGAATGTCATCACCAGACCGTGACGTTTTTCGTTGAGAAGGTATTCACAATCGGTTTAGAGTGGTTCAGATACTCGTGATAGACTTCACAGGAGTGTGATAAATCGTGATAAAACATGCGAAGTTTCTGGTTATTGCCCTGTTTATGTTGAGCATCATGTCGCTCGGCTGGGTTGCCGCCCATGGCGATGAAGGTCTCTTTGTCCGTATCGCTCATCTTTCGCCGACAGCCCCCGCCGTGGACATTTATGTCAACGGCGCTAAAGCCGTCGAATCGCTCGCCTACAAATCCGTCAGCGCCTACATGCCCGTCGCCGAAACCATGCTCAGCGTGATGGTCGTGCCCGCGGGTGGGACCATGGATCAGGCCGTCACCCCTGAACCAATCATGCTCATGCTCCCGGCAGACGCCAAAGGCTACTACACCGTCGCTGCCGTCGGCCTCCTGGATGACCAAACTTTTGAACTGTTCGTGCTGCCCCAGGACGGTATGGCGATGCCCATGGAAATGGCCGCATCAGCCGCGACTGGCGAGGCTGAATCCGGGAACATCAGGATCAGCGGCGCGTGGGCACGCCCCACCGCAGCCATGTCGATGGACAAAATGGCGACTCCCCAGGCTGGCATGGGTGACATGAACATGAGCGGCGAAGTCACCGGGGCCTACATGCTCATCGAGAACACCGGCTCAACTGCCGACCGTCTGATCTCAGCGGCCTCGGATGTCAGCGACATGGTGCAGATTCACGAAACCACCGTCGAAAGTGGCATGGCCCGGATGCAGGAAATCGTCGGCGGCCTGGAAATCCCGACTGGCGGCAAAGTCGAACTGATGCCGGGCGGTCTGCACATCATGATTATGAACGTGAACCGCACCCTCTCTCCCGGTGATACCATTTCGTTGACCCTGACCTTCGAGTCCGGCACAGTCATCATCGTTGCTGTCCCCATCAAGATGATGATGCAATAGGGCATTGGCGGCTCGTGTCAGTGGGGGCGCGGCGTCGCTGCGCCCTTCTGCTGTATGGTACTTGATAAAGCTGCCGTGGCGCGTTCACAATGGAATAGAACGCGAACGGGGACTTTGATACAAGGAGTTCGGTTCTGAACTTTCAAACCCCATTCAACAGGTTTATCGGAGGATAGATCATGCGGAAGAATCAAGCGTTGGTCATCACGCTGCTGTTCATGACCCTGCTCATCGCCGCCTGCGGCGGCAGTGCCAGCACCGTCAATACCCCCAGCCCCACCGCCGAGCCGACCCAACAGATCAGCCAGCCGGGCGCGGAAGGCATCACCGTGATCGCCCCTCCGATCAAGGTCAGTGATTTCACCCTGACCAATCAGACTGGCACGGAAGCGCACCTGCGCGACTATCAGGGCAATCTCGTGCTGTTTGCCTTCGGTTACACCCACTGTCCAGATGTCTGCCCGGTGACGCTGGCCCGCTTCAAACAGATCAAAGATCGTCTGGGAGAGTCTGCCGCACAGGTCACTGTGGCCTTCATCACCGTCGATGGCTTCCGCGACACGCCCGAACGCCTCAATGAATACCTCAAGATATTTGACCCGGCCTTCGTCGGCTTGACCGGCTCCGAAGAACTCACCCGCGAGGTCATCAAAGAATACGGCGGTCAGTTCATCATCAATGACACCGAAGGTCTGCGGAAGAATTACACCGTCGATCACACGGCTTCGTCCTTCCTCCTGGATGCCGACGGCCAGTGGATCCGTACCTATGAGTACAACACCGATCCCGATATCGTGGTCGCCGACATCCTCAGCGTTCTGGGCGTCTCCGCCCCCACCACCTGATCCTTCGAGGGTGGCGTAGCAGTAGGAACGAGGCGGGCTATGTGAAGCCTCGCCCCCCGGTGAGTGATGCGGACAACTGCAAAGAATCAAAAAGGGCACAACCTATTCGGCTGTGCCCTTTTTGCTGCGATACTCATCTTGACTTTGCACATCTTAATTCTGGGTTTTTCGCTTAGGGAAAGTAAACCGTGCTATTTTCTGCATATCATTGTGAGGTAGCGATGTTCGAAAAGTCGGATAGCTTCTGATAGCTCTCCATGAGCGGAGAGAATTCGTTAACCATTGTCATGTGCAAAGTCGAGCTCATAACGTCAGCAGATACGCGATCAGATCATCGATCTGTTCCGTCTGGAGCGTCTGCTCATAACTGAACGGCATGATTCCTGGTAAAGACCCCTCCACCAGAAATTCATCCGGTCGCAGGATCGACGCCCGCAGGTATTCCGACCCTTTCAACCCGATCACCCGTTGGTTAGCCCGCTGGCTGATCCCCAGCAGCGACGGCCCCACCACCAGCAGATCGTCCTCGATTCGGTGGCAGGCGTCACACGCCCCGATCCCAAAGAAGATTTCCTTCCCGCGTTGGGCATCTCCCGCTGATACGCCCGTTGGGATCGGTGTCACGGTTGCGATAGCCGCCTGCGCCGCGCTGAACGTCGGCGTCTCAAAGAGTTCGTACAGCATCACATATTCTTTGCCCTGTGCCGTTTGTACCGCGCACAGCGTCGCTGTCAGGTCTTGTGCAGAAAGAACGGTTGTAGTGGCGCTTGGAACTCCCGTGCCGCCAGTAAAACTGATGAGCAGCGCCGCGATTCCGCCAAAGACCACCAGACCCACCAGTGCCGAACCCCAGAACAATACACGCTTACGGATAACCATAGAATCCCTGTCTCACTCGATAAACTTCTGCCTTAGCCTAATGATCTCACGCGTATGATTACAGTGTCGTTTGTCTTTCCCTCGCATGACGTTCGTCAGTCTGCCCGCCGCCTGTCGCCGAAAATGGAGGGCTTAACACTGCTGGTATTGTTCTCAACGCCGTGTCCCGCTTTCTCCAACCGTTTTCCAACCAGATTCCTTGCATTCAAACAACACCAAATGGTTTTCCAAAATGTCACCCTTTCCGGCCTATTTTGTGCTATCGTAGGATTACGGACGGGTAGGGACGCCATTTTTGGCGTCCGGTTGCGAGCCATCCCCGATGAGAATTGTGAGAAATCGCGCGATTCTCATTCTTATCATTCTTATCGTTTCGCATCCGGGATCAGCATTCGAGGGGAAAACCATGCGGCAGTTGCATCAGAATCACGCAGTTGTAACTGCAACATTTGCAACGTTTCGCGCGATTTGCACTTGCAATGTTTGCAGCATTTGTGGCATTTTTGGCAAATCCTGGCCTTGCGTGTAAGGCGTCTGGCACAGAATTGCCATTCTGCCGTTGCCGAAATTGCCGCCATTTGCGCCAATTTGTCCGTCCGGCACTGACGACATTTCCGACAATTCGCCCGCTCTGGCGATCAGCTATCCGTTAGAAATCGTAACCAACTTGCTAATATATACCAACTTTCCCTATCAACTATAGAGCATGAGTCGTTAACTTCTTCCCTCTGGCTATAAGCTATCAGCTAGAAGCTATGAGCTTCCCCACCATTTCCGCCACAAACCGGGTTCCTCCGCGCATGAATCCGCAAACAGGCTACAATGGAACCTGAAAGCAGGAGGTGTCATGGTGATCAACCGACCTCGCCTGGAACACAACGAAGCGCAGGTGCTTGCCCCCTGGGCGGTTCATGTCCAGAACAGCCGCGGCCGCGTTCACCACGAAACCGAGCCGAAGTACCGCACGGCCTTCCAGCGCGACCGCGACCGCATCGTCCATTCAGCCGCTTTCCGTCGTCTCGAATACAAGACCCAGGTCTTCGTCAACGACGAAGGCGATTACTACCGTACCCGCTTGACCCACACCCTCGAAGTCGCGCAGATTGGCCGTACCCTGGCCCGCGCCCTGGCCGCCAATGAAGACCTGGTTGAAGTCATCTGCCTCGCCCATGATCTCGGCCATCCCCCGTTCGGTCACGCGGGCGAGGGCGTCCTCAACAGCCTCACCCAGGAGTGCGGCGGCTTCAACCACAACCACCAGAGCTACCGCGTCGTCACCCAGCTTGAAGACCGTTATCCCAATTGGAAAGGTCTCAACCTGACCTACGAGACGCTCGAAGGCATCGCCAAGCACGAAACCGAATACGACCTCAGCCCCATCACCGGCTTTGACCCCAGTCAGCAGGGCAGCATCGAAGCCCAGATCGCTAACATCGCCGACGAATTGGCCTATAACGCCCACGACCTCGATGACGGCTTGCAGGCCGGACTGTTCTCGTTGGAGTCCCTGAATGAGTTGGAAATCTGGCGCCGCATCGCCGATTCAGCCGGCTGGCACGGAACAACCCTCGACGAAATGTCTCGCCATCTCCTCATCCGTGAACTCATCGGCCTTCAGGTCGATGATGTGCTTCAGGAAACCGTTCGCCGCATCGAACAGGCCAGCCCGCACTCCCTCCAGGATGTCCAGCGCCAGCCTGATAAGCTCATTTCCCACAGTGCTGAACTACAGCCTTTGAACCGCGCCCTCAAAGATTTCCTTTACCAGAACATGTATTTTCATTTCCGCGTGATCCGCATGGCTCGTCGCGCGGCCCAGTTTGTCGAGCAGGTCTTCACCAGCTACCTCCGCGAACCGCGACAGCTCCCGCGTGAATACCAGGCGCAGTTGACCGAGCGTCATCCGCGCCGGGTCATCGCTGATTACATCGCGTCTATGACGGATCGCGGCGCTCTGTTAGAATACCAGCGGCTCTTCGACCCGCTCACGCGGCCTTGAATCCGGGTGTTTGAGTAGTCTGAACGGGTGAATCATGTCGAACAACCACGAGACCGTCCTCAAGAACCGCTACCGCTTGATCGCTCAGCAGGGTGCAGGCGGCATGGCCGTGATCTATAAGGCGCACGACCTTGAATTGAGCCGCATCGTCGCCATCAAGATTCTGCGCCCCAGCCTGACCACCGACCCAACCTTTCTCACCCGTTTTCGTAACGAGGCCCGCAGTGCCGCCAATCTGATCCATCCCAACATCGTCACTGTTTACGATGTCGGCAGCGAAGGCCAGACTCAGTTCATCGTCATGGAATTCGTGGACGGTCAGGACCTCAAGAAGATCATCAAGACCGACGGGATGCTCGACATCAACCGCGCTCTCAAGCTTGTGATTCAGATCTGCGCGGGCATTGGTTATGCCCATCGGTCGAAGTTGGTCCATGCCGATGTCAAGCCGCAGAATATCCTCATCACCAAAGAAGACATCGTGAAGGTGACTGACTTTGGGATCGCCCAGGCGCTCAGCGACTCCCAGCCCGCCGAGCGGCAGCAGTTGGTTTGGGGCAGTCCTCATTACTTTGCCCCAGAGCAGGCTCGCGGCGATAAACCCACACCGGAATCCGATGTCTACGCCATCGGGATCGTGCTGTTTGAACTGCTGACCGGCCGTCTGCCGTATCTCGGACAGGATCAACAGCAGTTGGCCCTGGCTCATATCCGGGATCGCATCCCCCTCGTGACCGAGTTCAACCCGCGTGTTCCTGAATCCCTGGCCGAAATCGTGGCGAAGGTCATGAGCAAGGAACCCACCCAACGTTATCGCAGCGCCGATCAGCTAGGGCAAATCCTGGAAGCCTTCCGCGGCAAGGGGCTGGCTCAGACCGCTTCCAACACCAGCCCGGTGCGTCCTTCACCGCCGCCACCGCTGCCTCCGCAGAATCTCTCCCAGACCGCGCCCTATTCCCAACCTCAGCCACCTGTCGTTTCCCCCCTTCAACCGACGCAGCCCTATTCTCAGCCGCAGATTCCGGTACAGCCACCGCAGTATCCTCCGCCGCCAGCCTATCCGCAGTCCAACCCGGCGGGTTATGATCCTACCCAGCGGTACTCGGCGGTTCCCCAGGCTCCAGAGCCTTCGCCTTACAACCGCCCGACCGTCAACCAGCCTTTTAACAACCCGGCTGTGAATCCACCCATGCCGCCTTATCAGCAGCAGGCCGCGCCTCCCAATTGGGGCAGCAGCCAACCGCTTTACCGTGCCCCTGACATGCCCGAAGACCTGCCGTCCGCGCTCGATGCCGTGACAATTGCCCTGGCAGTCCTGGCCTTCTTCGCGGTGTTGTGTCTGATCCCGCTTTGGGTGCAGGTCTATCTGGTGCGCTTCGCTGGGGGATGATCTATACCGGCCCGGAATTGGGTTGAGGTTCGCGCTTGCCAGCGCGGAAAACTAATCGCTGCTATACTGCCTTCTGAAGGGCGAAGAGGCCTATGAGGTGCAGGATGAGTACGCGAAATGTCAACCGTGGTGAGCGACTGACAATCATAGAACGCCTTCTCTTCCGCAATGGTCAGGGGTTGCGCGCGGTCGAAATCGCCGAGTCCTGTGGTGTAGATCGGCGCACCGTTTACCGTGACCTTGCCACCCTTGATAAGCTGGGAGTCCCCGTTTATCAGCAGGATGGCCGCTTCTTCATCAAGCGAGACTACTACCTCGCCCCGATGCGGATGAACTTCAACGAGGCTATGGCCCTGTTCATTGCTGCCCGTGCCTATTCCCGGATCGGTGAGCAGCAGAATCCCCATCTGGTTTCCGCGCTGAACAAGCTCTGCGCCGCTCTGCCCGAACCGCTGGCCTCCCATGTCGGCTACGTGACCGATTGGATCCGCGCCAGCCCCATTGACCGGAACTACATGCAGGTCTTGGAGACCATCATTCGCGGCTGGGTCGAGCGCCGCCGAGTCAAGCTTTGGGGCAGCTCCAAGACCGGCAGCCTCTTCACCCGCGAGTTCGCCACCTACTTTATTGAGCCGCTGCCCTCCGGTGGGCTGTTGGTTGTCGGTTGGGACGATGCCAGCCGGAGCATCCGCAGCCTCCAGGTGAGCGCCATCAAGCGCGTCAAGCTGCTCGATACTACCTACGAGATACCGGAGTCGCTGGATCGTCGCCCCTACCTTGAGAGTACCTGGGGCGTGACCAGCATCGAAGGCGGTGAGCGATCCCAGGTCATCCTGGCCTTCGCCCCGGATGTCACCCCCTTGATCCGTGAACGGCTCTGGCATCCTTCGCAGCGCATCGAAACCCTGCCCGATAAGCGCTGTACCCTCACCGTCCATGTATCCGATTGGCGTGAAATCCTCCCCTGGGTGCGTTCCTGGGGGCCTGCGGTGGAAGTCATGGAACCAACCGCGCTCCGGCTGGAATTGGGGGCGGAGGCTGCGAACGCCGCCTCGCTTTACCAGAGAACACCCGCTCGTTCACGCTGACGCTCAAAGAAACTCCTCGATTTCAGAATCACAAGGGGCGCATTCCGCGCCCCTTGTGATTCTACGTTTCTCTGTTAGCCACCCGTTGTTGCGGTCGGGAGTGTGGTGCTGGATTCAGGCGTGGCTTCCGGTAGCTCCAGTTCCGTTGTTGGGCCGGGCTGCACGGTATCCAACTGAAGGGGCGGGTCGATGAGATCGCTGACCCCTTCGTAAACCGGCCGCGGCTCTCCATCCGGCCCGATGAAACTGTACGCGCAGGCTTCTGCGTTGTTGATCGCGCACCCATTCAGGTTATCCACGAACATCGGCCCCACGAATCCCAGTTCCGCGCCGCGTTCAAACCCGCGCGGGACATAGATAGCCTGCTCCCCAAGCGAGGTGTAGGTCAGGAAGACATTGTTGGCCGACGGAGGATCAGTGTCCTCGCTAGTTCCCCAGCCGAACTTCGTCACCCAGATGGGGGTGCTGCCATCGTTCGCTTCCACCATGATTTGGCGGTAGTCGGTGAGTGTATTCATGAAATAGAAGCTGGGACTCTCAAAGTGAGTTTCTACCCCTACGGATGGCACACAACACAGTGCGTCCGGTGGGTTCGCCCAGCCCAGCGGATGCGCCCCAATTGCGTCACTGACTCCACCCAATCCGAGGCTGTAGAGATTGCGGAGGTACAGCCGGTCATCGATGGCATTGACCCCATCGTTGAAGCCCGTCGGAGCCAGCCCTGCGCTGATGACCAGTGCGTTCGGATCGGCAGCTTTGATTGCAGCGTAGGCCGCTTGCAGCAGCCCATAGTAGCTGCCTGCGCCAATGGGATGGGCGGCGCTGTTCCACTCACGTCGCAGGTTTGGTTCGTTCCAGACCTCATAGGCCTGAACCTTGCCCGCGTAGCGGCTGGCAAGCGCGCTGACGAAATCGGCGTAATCGCTGAACTGGTCGGGCGGCCCGTTCTCTACATTGCTCGACCGTGCCCAGGCGGGCGCGGCTGTGACGGTCAGCAGGATGCGGATGCCTGCGCTGTTCAGTCCCTCGACGATCTCATCCAGTGTCGCAAAGTCAATTTCACCCTTCACGGGTTCAAAGTCGCGCCAGTTGATGGTCTGCTTGACCCACCTCATCCCGATGTCACCGATATCCGCGACCAGCGGATCGATATCCTGATCCACCAGGAAAGCTTCGATGCCGTAATCGAAACCGAAGCCCGTGGTTGGCCCACCTCCCTGACCAGGGGTAGCCGTTGCAGCCATAGCTGGAGTCGCACTCGGCAGCGGTGTCGCTGGGATCGTCGCGGTCGGAGCAGGTACTCCGACGCTTTGAGTAGGAACTTTCAAGACCTGACCTACGTAGATGATATTGGGATTCGTCAATTCGTTCAGCGAGACCAACTGCGCGATGGTTGTATTGAAGCGCACTGCGATCTTGAAGAGGGTATCGCCGCGCTGAACGGTATAGGTCGTTGTAGCGATAGGTACGGGTGTCGCGGTAGGCGCAGCGGTCGATGTAGGTGGAGTTTGCGGCGTAGGTGTAGCCGCTGGAACGCCGGGAATGCGAAGCTGCTGCCCCACGAAAATCAGTGCTGGATTGGTGATTCCGTTGGCTTCGGCCAGGGCGCGCACCGTCGTCCGAAAGCGCACCGCGATACGATACAGCGTGTCCCCAGCCCGTACCGTATAGGTCAGTTCAGGTACAGGGGTGGGGGAGGCAGTCAGGGTTGGGGTGATGGTTGCGGTAAGCTGGATTTCCTGGGGAACAGCGGCGAACGCTGCGCCTGAAATCAGCAGTAGAAGCAGGGTTGGAACTGCCAGGGCGACCAAACGCGCTTGTCGCATCGAGTTTTCTCCTTGATGAACGGGTGTGGATGCTGTGCTGCTTATAGAACTGGATATTACACCCGCCTCGCGCCTTCCGCCAACCAGCCAATGCCAGCCATGCTATAATCTTCAATGGATTGTCGCTCAGGAGGTCAACAATGCGTCGTCGTTGGATTGCCCTCGCGTTCCTGCTCGGAACGATATGGATGCTGCTCCCCGCGTCGGCACAGTCACGCTCAGTATTCTGGAAGCGTTGGGATGTCCTTATCGATCAGGTCGATGTGACTGCCAATCAGTTCCGCGTCACCGAAACCTACGACATCGATTTCTCCGGTACATTCCGCTTCGGCTCTGCGGTCATCCCCATGATCAATCTCGAAGGTATCAATGCGGTTGAAGTGTTCGAGGCGGGACGGCCGCTGCAAGCCAGTTGTTCTGGCAAAGAAGGGAGCTACTGCGTCGAGAATGCCACCGATGGCCTCTCGATAACGTACTACTTCAGCCGCCCAATCACGGATTCGTCGGCGGAATTCATGCTCCGCTACACTGTGATCGGGGCGCTGCGTATCTATGAAGGAGGCGACCAACTCTGGTGGATTGCTGTTCCCAGTGAACATTACGGCTTCTCGATAGGCAGCAGCACCATCACCGTCCAGATGCCTGCCGGATACGCCCCGCGCGAAGGGATCGATCCGGTGGAGACCTACGGTGTTCCGGGCACAGTCGAAGTGCGTGGAACCACCATTACTGCCCGTGCCGATCGCCAGATCGTGGGCGATGAGACGTTCGAGATTCGCGTGCAGTATCCCCATAATCCTTCCGCCCGTGTTCCTTCCTGGCAGCAGTCATTCGATCAAGAGCGCCAATACGATGAAACTACACGCCCGCTGATTGATATGGGCGCTATCGCGCTCTCGCTACTGATTGGCATTGGTGGAGCGATGGGCGTCTACGCGCTTTGGTACACGCGCGGGCGTGATCCCAAAGTGGGGCCGGTCCCCGAATACCTCGCCGCGCCGCCGTCTGGTCTTTCTCCCGCAGTCGTAGGGGCGCTGCTGGATGAGAAGGCCGATCTTCGAGATATCCTGGCGACGTTGATCGATCTCGCGCACCGAGGTTATCTGGTGATCGAGGAGAAGAAGTCTGAAGCCCAGTTCTTCGGACTGGGGGCTTCACGCAGCGGATTTGCCTTCAAGCGAACCGACCAGCCGACCACGGATTTAGCCCCACATGAGAAGCGGTTGGTGGACAGCTTGTTCAAAGGTGGTTTGGAGCGTTCGTTGGACTCGCTGCGGAACAGCTTCTATCTTCTCATTCCGACGCTTCAGAACGACCTCTATGATGCGATGGTGCGTGAAGGACTGTTCACGACCAGCCCCAATAAGACCCGCGCGATGTGGAGTGGGTTGGCTGTTGTTCTGGTTGTTCTGGCGTTTCTGGGAGGATTCGGGCTGATTAGCGTCATGGAAGACAATGTGGGCGTGCTGCTCTGTCTTCCAGGGGCGCTTCTAGGAGTTGGAGTCCTGGCGATGATTGTGGGTCAGCATATGCCGGCTAAGACCCGCAAGGGCGCTGAAGAAGCCGCCAAGTGGCGGGCTTTCCGCGAATACCTGGCGAATCTCGAAAAATACTCCGATGTCCAGTCGGCAGTATCGCTTTTTGACCAGTATCTTCCCTATGCTGTAGCCTTTGGCCTGGATCGTTCGTGGGTGCGCCGGTTCAGTCGGGTTCCTAATACGCCCATTCCGAACTGGTATTATCCTGTGTACCTCGGCGGCCCATATCATGGGGGCTATACGGCCGGAACACCGCTGCACCGACCGCCATTTGGTGGACTTGCTACTGGTAGCGGGCATCTTCCAGGGGAATTGGCCCAGGCTCCAGGGAATGGACTGCCCCTGGATAATCTATCGGGTGGCATCAGCGGCGGATTGGAGAACATCTCGAATGGGTTGAGCAGCCTGTTGGATTCGGCTGCGCGGACGATGACCAGCACCCCACCACAAAGCAGCAGCAGCGGCCGCTGGAGCAGCGGCGGTCGCAGTTGGA
>JAEUQZ010000490.1 GCA_016788965.1 Anaerolineae bacterium
CCTCGTTCAAGACGCAGAACCAGATTTTCGCCACGCCGCCCGTCATCATCCCGCCCAGCGACCAGTGGAACCTGGACAACTACATCGCGGCGCTGACGGAAAGCGGCGGCCTCCAGGCCGTGCGGGACAGTCTGATCGTCTCGATCTCGACGGCGCTGGTCAGCGTGGGAGTTGGGGCGCTGGCGGCCTACAGCCTGGCGCGTTACCGCACGGGCGGCGACCAGTTCGCCTTCTGGATTCTCTCGACGCGGATGTTCCCCCCGGTGGCCTCGGCCATCCCGCTGTTCCTGATCTTCAGCGAACTGAAGCTGCTGGACAGCTATTGGGCGCTGATCCTGGCGAACACCATCTTCAACCTGCCCTTCGCCATCTGGCTGCTGAAAGGCTTCATCGAAGACCTGCCGCGCGAACTGGAAGAGTCCGCGCTGATCGACGGCGCATCGACCTTCGGCGCGTTCTGGCGGGTGACGCTGCCGCTTATCAGCCCCGGCCTGGTGACGGCGACGCTGTTCACCTTCGTCTTCACCTGGAACGAATTCATGTTCGCCCTGCTGATGACGCGCCGCACCGTCCGCCCGCTGACGGTGATGATCCAATCGCTGGCAGGTGGGCATGAAATCCTGTGGGCGCAGATCGCCGCCTCCGGGGTGATCGCCATCATCCCCGGCGTGCTGCTGGTGCTGTTCTTGCAGCGGTACATCGTCCGCGGCCTGACGATGGGCGCGATGAAGAGTTGAAATCCCATTCAAATTGAACCGCAAAGACGCAAAGGACGCAGAGAAATACGGAGGGAAAGACGGTCAGACCATTTAGGTTGCGGGGGGCGGAGCAGTGATTTAGTATCGGACGGAACGAGATCGCTGAATCCATCATGGAGGAACAAAAATGATTAAACTGATCGCCTTTCTGAAGCGCAAACCCGGCATGACCATGGAGCAGTTCAAGGTGCGCTGGGTGGATGAACACACCAGGATTTCCAGCAAGCTGCCCGGTCTGCTCGGCTACTACATCAACATCAACGTCCCCAACCAGCCCAGCAATCTGGAGCCGAATTACGACGGCACAGCCGAACTGTGGTGGAACAGCGTCGAGGAGATGGAAGCCTCCTTCGCCAGCGAGATCGGCGCGGCCGCGGGCAAAGACGCCGACGAATTCTGCGAGATGCGCTTCCACCTGTACACCACCGAATACACGATCATCCCGTTCAAGGGCCACCCGTAAACCGGGGACACGCTGAACACTTCGATCCAGGGGACTGCCGAACACAGTCCCCTTTTCGTTCCCAGGCCCGGCGAATACGTGCGATTATGTCCACTCATAGCAGGATTCAGGCTGGGTTGGGTCTACATCATCCTGGTTTTTCTTGAATCACAGCAGGATGCTACAATCAACAGGTTCTTCTAGTTCGGATTGTTCGGTATTGACCGAACAAATCAAACAGGAGTATGCTATCCGCTATGGATACCACGGACAAGAAACAGCAGTTTGTCGAAGATTGTGGTCTGTATTTTGAGCGCGTCGGTCTTACCCGGATTGCCGGGAAGATCATCGGTTGGCTTCTGATCTGCGAACCGCCCTATCAAGACCAGATGGATATGGTGACAGCGTTAGGAGCCAGCAAAAGCTCAATCAGCGTAGCCCTGAAAGACCTCACCACACTCTACCTAGTGGAACGGTTTACCGTGCCGGGTGACCGGAGAACGTTTTATCGTACATCTAAGGATATGTGGAGTCGTTCATTCCGTGCCCGAATGCACCAACTCACCGAACTGAAAGAATTAGGGGAACGCGGTTTGGCAGCATTGGATGGAGAATCCCCACAGCGCCGACGGCGACTGGAATTCATGCGCGATATGAATGCGTTCATGGCAACAGAATTTCCGAAACTGCTGGATGCTTGGGACAGAATCAAGGTAGTCAAAGGTTACGAGGATTTGTGACCTATCATTGACCTGGAACAGGGGAAATCATGACCAGAATTCTAATCATCACGATTGGTTCCCGCGGTGACATTCAGCCGTTTGTCGCACTTGGCAAAAGCCTGCAAATTGCCGGGTATGAGGTAGCGTTGCAAACCCCTGAGACCTATAAACCGTTTGTCCAGGGATACGAACTACCCTACCTCTACATGAACAATGACTTCATGAAACTCACCGAATCTCAAGCAGGGCAAGCTGCAACCGACGGTGGCAGCAAGTTAGACCTGATGAAGCAGGTAATGCCTGTGCTGCGGCAAATGCTGGAGGATGAATGGCAGGGAGCGCGGGACTTCCAACCGGATGCCATTATCTGTCATCCAAAATCACTCGGCGGCTATCATCTGGCAGAAAAACTCGGCATTCCATTTTTCCAGGCATTGGCACTGCCCTTGTTCACACCAACCAGCGCCTATCCGACACCGATCATGTCGGGTATTCGACTTGGTGGTCGTTTCAATCGCTTCAGTTACCGGCTCATGGCGCTGTCAACTGCGCCTTATGTCGGGATCATCAACGATTTTCGTGTCAAAACGCTTGGCCTGACCAAACGAGGACGTTTTGCAAGTGAACTGATGAAGCCCAACGGGGAACCTGTCCCGATGTTGTACGCTTACAGTCCACACGTTTTGCCTGTCCCTCAAGACTATCCGTCCCATGTCCATGTCACTGGCTACTGGTTTTTGGATCGTAATGAGGACTGGCAGCCATCGGATGACCTGGTACGTTTTCTTGAATCGGGTACGCCGCCCGTCTACATCGGCTTTGGCAGCATGTCCGGCACAAGAGCGCCAGAACGCACCCGGATTGTGCTGGCAGCGCTGGCGAAAACGGGACAGCGAGGACTGTTGGCAAGTGGCTGGGGCGGATTGAAGGCATCCGACCTGCCAGCCAATGTCTTCATGCTGGAACAGGCGCCGCATGACTGGTTATTCCCGCGTGTATCGGCCGTCGTGCATCATGGCGGCGCTGGCACCACAGCCGCGGGATTGCGTGCTGGCAAACCTGCGGTGATTGTCCCATTTATTGCCGATCAGCCCTTCTGGGGCAAAGTAGTCCATGAACTGGGTGTTGGAGTGGAGCCTATCCCACAGAAAAAGCTTACGCTTGAGGCGCTATCAGCCGCGATCAGCCAGGCCGTCAACGATGCTGACATGCGGCGCCGAGCAGAGGCTGTGGGAGAGAAAGTCCGGGCGGAAAACGGCACGGGCAATGCGATGAAAGTCATCGCTCATCAATTGGGGCAAAACCAGATGAGTGCTGTATCCGGCAAGTAGGTCAAGCAAGTTCGATCCAGGGGACTGCCAAATACAGTCCCTTTTTCGTTCCCCGACCCGGCACATGCGCGTGATGTCGCGCCCTGCGCGTTTTGAAATTACGACTACAATTTCACAATACGCACGGAGAAACTTTACCCCCTCCCGGCTGCCAAATTGAAGGATACATCCAATATGCGCCTCAAAACTGTCTTATTGCTCGGATTGAT
>JAEUQZ010000491.1 GCA_016788965.1 Anaerolineae bacterium
CTACATCTCCAATGAGTTCTGCCCGGACAATCGCGAACCGCGCACCTACCTGAACATCACCGACCCGACGGCCATCTCCTGGCTGAATTCGGCGGAAGGGCGGCAGACGGCCATCCAGTTGGGGATCACCTCTGGCACGCTGACCAGCCTGCCTGCGAATTCGTGCGATGTGAACACGGAGATTCCGATTGCCCGCATCCTCTCGCCGCAGGCCAACGCGGTGCTGAGCGGCATTGTCCCCATCGCGGGTGTGGCGACCGCGCCGACGACGTTCCGCAGCTTCCAGTTGGAGTACGCACTGGCAAGTTCGCCGAATAACTGGACGCTCGTCAACCAGCCGATTACGACGCCGCAGAACCAGGGCACACTGGGCACGTGGGATACCACCAACATCGCCAGCGGGCAGTACATCCTGCGGCTGACGATGAACTCGAACACCAATGGCGTCCTCTACCGGACGGTGAACGTGACGGTCGCCAATACGCAGCCGACGGCTCAGCCGACCGCGCCGGTGCTGATCGTCACGGCGACGCCGCTGAACACCCAGAGCAGCAATCAGGGGCAGTTCGTCCCGGCTACAGCGACGCCGCTGCCGTTCGAGCAGGTTCCGGTTGTGCCGTCCGGCGGGCAGTAGGGTGGCGTCACCCGGCCATTACATGGCCGGGCTGGTTGAAGACCACCCCCTACGGGGGTTCTGGATGACTGACGTAGCTGTTTTCAAGTGAAGGGACAGGACGCTCTGCTGGTTCGATAACAAGCTCAGCGGGCAGCATCTTTGCTGCTTATCAGGGTAGTTGATCCGCAGGGGACAATGTATGATGAATGGGGCGATCCAGGGGGATCGCTCCTTCTTTTGAAGCGGGGAACAATGACCGACGTACTCATCAAACGCAACCAGTTCGGCAAAGGAGTCTTTGCGACCCGTTCCTTCCAAAAGGGGGAATGGGTGCTGGGGGTGGCCGGGCCGCTGGTGAAGTACCGCAGCATCTACACGATCCAGGTCGCGCCCAATCTGCACATCCTGCCGCGCCCGCCGGCGAAGTACCTGAATCACTCGTGCGATCCCAACCTGGGCGTGAAGATCAACCGGAGTGGGCTGCCGGATTTCTACGCGATGCGGTACATTGAAGCGGGCGAGCATCTGACGTTCGATTACGCCATGACCGAGTTTGTGCTGGAAGAGATGGAAGACGGCCGCGACCGGATCGTGTGCCAGTGCGGAGCGCCCAACTGCCGGGGGCGCATCGGCAGTTACAGCGAACTGCCGGAGACGGTGAAACGGCGCTATGCGGGATTCATCGCGGATTATCTGCGCGAGGAATAGGGTTTCCGAAATACGAAGAAGAATTGAACCACAGAGACACAGAGGACACAGAGAAATACAGAGGTGTCTCTGGTGGGGGCGAGGAAGCAACAGACATGACCAAAAGGGGTTCGCGGGCGGCGGTGTGCTGGATGGGCAGCCCCCGCTACACCCAACCGCTCAATTCCACTGATGAGAAGAAGTGGCGGCTGCTGCGGTCGCTCGACCGCCCGCTGATCGCTATTGCCTTCCACAATGGGCTGCGGCCGCGCCGCTTCGACCAGGAGGGGACTTCGTTCTATCTGCTGCCGGATGTGCCGGGCGCTCCGATCCGTTATCTGCTGATGCTGACGGCTGGCTTCGCGCTGGCGCTGTGGGTGATCCTGCGGCGGGATGCGCGGCTGCTGGTCGCGCAGAGTCCCTATGAAGGGGCGGTGGCCGGGCTGGTCAAGTGGGTGGCGGGGCTGCTGGGGCGGCGGGTGGCGGTGGTGGTGGAAAACCACGGCGACTTCGAGGAGGCGCTGTTCCTGCGGCGGCGGATTTCCCTGGCGGGGCTGTACCGCTGGGTGATGCAAGTCAGCGCCCGGTTCGCGTTCCGGCAGGCGGACGGGCTGCGGGCGGTTTCCAACAGCACGCGGGAGCAGATGATCCGCTACGCCCCACACCTGCCGATGTTCCAGTTCACGGCCTGGACGGATGCGAGCGCATTCCGCGAGGCGGTGCGGCCAGGGCCGCCGTCGGCGTCACAGCGGATCGTCTTCCCGGCCATGCTGACGCGGCTGAAGAGTCCGCACCGTTTGATCCAGGTGTTCAGCGAGCTGCGTTCGTCGCTGCCGGAGGCGCGGCTGCATCTGGCCGGGCAGGCGCTCGACGCACGTTATCTGGACGAACTGCGTCAACAGGTGGCGGCGCTGGGGCTGGAGGAGGTGGTCACGTTCCACGGGATGCTGCCGCAGCGGGAATTGGCGGCGCAGATGGCCGCGGCGCGGGTGGCGGCGCTGCCTTCGGCCACCGAGGGTTTGCCGCGGGCGCTGATCGAGGCGATGTTCACCGGGACGCCCGTCATTGGTACGCGGGTGGGCGGCGTGCCCGAACTGGTCGAGCCGGGGGTGAATGGCTGGTTGATCGACTACGGCGATGATGCCGCGCTGAAGGCCTGTCTGCTGGAAGCGTTCGCTTCAGATCGGGTGGACGCGATGGGGGAAGCGGCCAGAGCCTGCGCCGAACGGGTCTTCTCCGAAGCGAGCTACCTGGAAGGCTATCGGACGATCATCGAGCGGATGCTGCCGCCGGGGGAGTAATTAGCGTGCCCGTTCGCGTGCTGGTGTTCAATCTGGCTACGGATGCCGATGACCCGATGCTGGGGCATACGACGGTGTGGCTGAACGCGCTGGCGGCACGCTGCGCGACGGTGGATGTCATCACCATGCGGGCGGGGCGGCTGGCGCTGGCGCCGAATGTGCGGATCATCTCGGTGGGCAAGGAGCGGGGTTACAGCGAAGCGCGGCGGGTCATTCAGTTCTACGCGGCGCTGGGCGGCCTGCTGCGTCAACAGCGCTACACGGCCTGCTTCGCCCATATGAACCACCTGTTCGCGATCCTGGGCGCGCCGCTGCTGAAAGCGGCGGGCGTGCCGATCACGCTGTGGTACGCGCACAAATCGACCGGGCGGATGCTGGGATTGGCCGAGCGGCTGGTCGATCAGGTAGTGACGGCTTCGGCGGAGAGCTTCCGGCTGCCGAGCCGCAAGGTGATGCTCCTGGGTCACGGCATCGATACGGGGCTGTTCTGTCCGCCGACTGCGCTGGTCGAGAGCCGGACGATCCTGAGCGTGTCGCGGATCGCGCCCATCAAGCGGCTGGAGACGCTGATCGCGGCGCTGCGCCAGCCCGGATTGGCCGAGGCGCGGCTGCGGATCGTCGGGGAGGCGGCTGCGGCGGACGCGGCCTATGCCGAGGGGCTGCGTCGTCAGGCAATGGAATGGGGCGTGAGCGAGCGCGTGACCTTCACCGGGGGCATCCCCTACCGCGATACGGCCCGCGAGTACCAGTCGGCGGCGGTGGCGGTTAACCTGAGCGCAACGGGCAGCATCGATAAGGCGGTGCTGGAAGCGATGGCCTGCGGCGTGCCCGTGGT
Organism: Anaerolineae bacterium; assembly: GCA_016788965.1. Lineage (GTDB taxonomy): Bacteria > Chloroflexota > Anaerolineae > Aggregatilineales > Phototrophicaceae > CFX2. The sequence continues at coordinate 3,440 of JAEUQZ010000491.1, forward strand.
GACGAGCAAC
>JAEUQZ010000492.1 GCA_016788965.1 Anaerolineae bacterium
GTGACTCGGTTGTCTGCCTTTCATGATACCCCAGGAGCGCGCACGGTGGGCTTAACCTTTGAAAAGGCCGTACTCTGCGGGGCGATCTTCAATGCAATACCACCACAGAGGCACAGAGAACACAGAGGAATACGGAGAGGGATTCTTTCGAGCAAATCATCCTGGTGAGATGGGGCGGAGGCGGTAGATGCCCATCGGGTCGGCGAAGTAGAGGGCGCCGTCTGGGCCGGTGACCACGTCGATGCGGCAGAAGAAGCCCTGTAAATCGACGGGTTCGATCTGGGTGATGGCGGCGCGGGAGTCATCCAATGTGACGCGGTGGAGGACGCCGCCGTTCCAGTCGCAGAAGAACAGGTCGCCCGTCCAGCCGGGGAAGGCGGTTCCATCGTAGACGGTGATCCCGCCCATGCCGAGCGTGGGATTGAAGGAGATCAGCGGCGGTTGGTAGTCCGGTACGGGAACGGGTTCCAGGCCGAAGCATTGATCGCCGTAGTCTGGCCCCCAACCGTAATTTCTGCCGGGCAGGATCAGGTCGATCTCGTCGTCGCACTTGGGGCCGTTCTCCGAAGCGAAGATGGCGTCGCTGAAGGGATCGAGGACGAAATCGAAGGGGTTCCGCAGGCCGTAGGCATAGATGCTGCTGTCGGGGAAGGGATTGCCAGGGGCGGGGATCAGGCCGTCTTCGGTCACGGCGAAGCGGTGAATCTTGCCGGGGACGGTGGTCAAGTCCTGGGCGTTGGCGGCCAGGCCGTAATCGCCGAAGGAAGCGTAGAGCAGGCCGTCTGAGTCGAAGTGGAGGTTGCCGCCATTGTGGTGGAGTTCGCCAGTGGTGATCGGGGCGGAGAACATCACCTGGGGATCGCTGCCGAGGCCATCCTGCTCGCGGAAGCGGATGATCTGGTTGGTGGGGTAATCGCGGGCTGTGCCGGGAGCCGTCCGCACGATCCAGATAAAGCCGTTTTCGGCATAGCCGGGGTCGAAGGTCAGGCCAAGCAGACCGCGCTCGACCAGCGAATCGACGGGCAGGGTCAGCACCGGGTCAGGCTGGAGCGTGCCGTCGGGCAGGATCACGCGGACGCTGCCGGCCGCTTTCTCGGTGTAGAAGAGGCGGCCATCCGGGGCGAAGGCCAGCGTCACCGGGTAGTTGGCGATGTGGAGGCGCTCGACGCTATAGGCGGGCGGCTCCTGGGCGCGGCTGAGGGCTGGGGCGAAGGTCAGCAGGAGGAGGAGGAGGAGGAGGAGAATTGAACCACAGAGACACAGAGAACACAGAGGAATACGGAGAGAGTCAATGGGATTATGCCGTGTGAGGGTTGAGAATAGGCTGGTGGACAGGTTGATGGTGGACATGGTTGGAGTCGGTCAGCGTTCAAGGACAGATGGGGCGGATTCTACCACCGCGCCCGACCGCCATCTGGAACCATCAGCCCCGCGCGGGGCGGCGCAGCCAGAAGGTCAGGCCGTAGACGAGCAGCCCCGCGCCGAAGACGGCCAATCCGGCTGCCCAGCCGCCGTAGAGCGGGATGAGCAGGGTTTGCGTCTCCAGGTAGCCAACGCTGAGGGTGCGCTCCAGGTAGACCTGGACGATGCCAGCGGCGGCCAGCGCCAGGGCACTCGCCAGCAGGCCGAAGGCGGCCAACCAGAAGGGCACTAACCCGGTGACGCGGCGGTTTTCACCGCGCAGTTCGGCAGCGGCCTGATTGAAAACGCCCAGCGTCAGCATGGAGACAGCCAGCAGCGCCAGACTGCTCTGGACATCAGAGAGGCGCGTGCCGAGGGTATAGGCGCGGATTTCGGGGAGGGCCAGCAGCCCGCCGAGCAGTCCGATGCCGACCAGCAGGAGCAGCAGGCTGAGCGTGAACCAGTGGGCGGCGAGGGTCGCGCCGGGGTGACGGTCGCTGAGGGCGCGGTAGGAGTGGGCAGCGATGATGAGCAGCAGAACGGGAGCCAGCAGCGCCAGATTCCCGGCCAGGGCGGGCGCGCCGGGCAATGTGGACAGGGTGACGAGCGCGGCGGCGACGGTCAGCAGGCCGGCGGTGACGGGGAGGCTCTGCTCGACCCAGCCGGGGGTGAGGTTGCTGAAGCGGTGCATCAGCCAGTAGCCGAGCGCCAGCGCCATTAGCGGCAGGGCGGCGTAGCGGATCAACCCGGCGGCGAGCGCCCCCCAGATGCGATCCTGGAGGCCGTCGGCGGCGGGCAGCAGTCCGATTCCGATGGCGAGGGCGGCCAGCGCCAGCCCGACCATCGAGACCTGCAAGATGGCGCTGCGGCGCAGCGCGGGCATGGCAGCCACAGCCGCCAGCGCCAGCGCGATCAGCAGGACGACATCCAGGATGGGATGGAGTTCAAGCTGGGCGCGGCCTTCTGTCCAGCCGAGCAGCCCGGCCACGACCGTGGCGATCCCCAGGCCAAGCCACACGCGGTTCGTCCAATGCAGCAGGCTGAAGGGGATCAGGCGGCTCTGGTTGGCGATGTAGAGTCCGCCGCCGACCAGCCCGGTCAGGGCGGAGATCAGCAGGGCGGATGAGGCCAATGCTGCTGCCTGGCTGTAAGGCAGCACGGTCAGCAGCGGGTCTTCCGTGCTGAGGAATTTGAGGGCGGCCAGCAGCGCGGCCAGCGCGTAGACGACCAGCAGGGCGATGGACTGCGCGAAAAAACGGACGAAGATGCGGGCGTGGGGTGTGGGGGTCATATCAGCCTGCCTGTATTCAGCGCAGAGTCAGCAAAAAGGCGATCAGGTCGTTGATCTGGTCAGCGCTCAGGACGCTGCCGAAGTTCTTCTGCATCACGTCCTGGAAGCCGGGGACGATGAACGCTTCCGGGTGGATGATCGAAGCACGGAGGTAGGCCTCGGCGGTCAGGCCGGCGACGCGGCTCTCGGCGCGGGCGGCAATCCCGGCCAGTGATGGGCCGACCACGACCACATCGGGTTCGAGCGAGTGGCAGGTCGAGCAGATGGCGGGTGGCTGGCTGAAGAAGGCGCGACCGCGCACGGCGGGGTCATCACTGGCGGCGCTGACTTCGACCGGGCGGCTGGCGAGGCTGCCAAGTCCGCCGCTGCCACTGACCAGAAGCGGACGCGGCGGCCAGTTCTGGGCGGGCGTTTGCTGGCCGATCCAGGCGAGGTAGGCGATGAGCTGGTCGATCTCCGAGCGGGTGAAGCCGAAGACGGGCATCTGGCGCTGGTTGGGATAAAAGGCCGACGGGTTGACCAGGAAAGCGGCCAGATAATCCGGGCCGCGCTGGGCGTAGGTGTGGGTCAGATCAGGGGCGAAGGGGCCGCCCTGCCCGTAGAGGGTGTGGCAGTTTTCGCAGCCTGTGGCACGCCAGAGACCCAGCCCGGCGGCCGCATCGGGGGGCATGGATTGGGCGGGCATCAGGCCGGGCAGGATCAAGGCCAGGGCGAGTCCGCTGACGAGCAGGCAAGCAGCAAAGAACCAGCGTGA
>JAEUQZ010000493.1 GCA_016788965.1 Anaerolineae bacterium
GGAACTCGGCGGCGGCGACTTCGTAGCCCCACTTCTGGAACGCGCCTTCAGTGAATTTCTGAATGTTGCCCTTGTGAACCAGAGTGACGCTGCGGCGCTTGTGATCGAGGGCATACTGGATGGCCGAGCGCACCAAACGCTTGCTGCCGAAGGCGCTGATCGGCTTGATGCCCAGGCCAGCACCTTCAAAGAACTCGGCGCCGAGTTCTTCACGCAGGAAGTGGGCCAGCTTCTCGTTTTCCGGCGAACCCGCTTCGTATTCGATGCCCGCGTAGACATCTTCGGTGTTTTCGCGGAAGATGACGATATTGACCTCTTCGGGGTGCTTGAGCGGGCTGGGGACGCCGCGATACCACCGCACGGGACGGACGCAGGCGTACAGGTCTAGCACCTGGCGCAGGGTCACGTTCAGGCTGCGGAAGCCGCCACCGACGGGCGTGGTCAACGGCCCCTTGATGCCGACCTTGAATTCGCGCAGGGCATCAAAAGTTTCTTCCGGCATATAGTTGCCGTCATAAAGTCCTGCCGCCTTTTCACCGCAGTAAATCTCCATCCAGGCGATCTTGCGACGCCCATGATAGGCTTTCTCCACCGCCGCATCCCAGATGCGCTTGCTGGCAGTCATGATGTCGAAGCCGATGCCATCGCCTTCGATGAAACACAGAATCGGATGATCGGGGATCCGCAGCTTTCCGTTTTCGACGGTGATCTTGTGTCCTTCCTGCGGGACGACAATCTTGTCGAATGCCATTTTGTACTTCAGCTCCTGATGTGTAATTCAAAAGTGCAGCCACCTTGCCATTATAAGCCCGCCTGTCTATGTCCTTCTATGTCTGTTTCCCAGGTCGGGAAGCGGTGTTATAGTAGACGGCATGGCGTTCACGCGGTTCATGCAGTCTATCCCAGGGGGAACGGATGTCACCCATCATTGAAGTGGTCATCGGGCTGGTTTTCGTCTTCAGCCTGCTCAGCATCCTGGTGACGCAAATCAACACCTTCATCCTCAACGTGCTGAATTTACGAGCCAAGCAGTTGAAAGAAGGGTTGGAACGGCTGATCGTCGATAAGGAACTCCAGGCGAAAATCCTGGCGCACCCGCTGATCCGCATGGTGGAAGCCACCGTCAAGCCCTCGCAGCCCCTCTCGCGGGATCAGGCACGGGACATCATCGCCAGCAAGCCAACCCAGGTGTCGTATATTCAGCCCAGCACCTTCGTCGAGGCGCTCATCAGCCTGCTGACCGCCGACGGACGCTCCGCCGCCTTCAACCTACTCGAACAGGGGATCAACGCGCTCCCGGAAGGCGACCAGAAATACAAACTCCGCGAGATGCTCCGGGATGTCCAGGGCTTCGGGAACACTGATACCGCTGAACTGCGCTCATCCATCCTGGAGCTTGAGGACGAGACCCACAAGCAAATCCTCTCCTACGCGCTGGAAGATGCCGAACAGCAGTTAGGACGCGCGGCAGTCCGTTCCGGGGACTTGATCCCGCTGCTCGAAGGCGTCCGCAAAGTCCGCGATCAGGCTTTCCAGGACGCGCTGCGGACGATCCTGGTGACGGCGCGTAATCTGCAGGAAGCCCGCGCCAAACTGGAAAACTGGTTCAATGATGGCATGGCGCGGGTGACGGAGCTTTACAAGCGCAAGATTCAGCTCATCTCGCTGATCGTCGGGCTGGCGCTGGCGATTGTGTTGAATGTCGATACGCTGCAACTGGCGCAGTCGCTCTGGACGGATCCAACGCTGCGAGCGCAGGTCGCTGCCACCGCGCGGGCCAATGTGGATGCGCTCGGCAACCAGATCAATGATGCCAACCAGCAGCAGCAAGATGCCCAACAGGGCGAGGCCGATCCCGGTCAGGCCGCCCTCGATCTGGAAAAAACCGTCCAGCAGCTTCTCAGCTTGCAGCTTCCGATTGGCTGGGAATTCACCGCCGTCACCGATGAGATGATCCAGACCAGTCTGACTTACGGCCTGCCTGATCCGCGCAGCAACCTGCGGAATGCCTGGAACCTGATCCCCGGCAACAGCCCGGATTGGCTCGGCAATGTCATTCGCAAACTGATCGGTTGGGCGGCGACGATGATCGCGGTTGCCCAGGGTGCGCCCTTCTGGTTCGATCTGCTGCGGCGGCTGACGGGCGGCTCCAGTTCCGCCCCCGCCTCGACGGTGACAGCCAGCCCGACCGTCAACGTGACCGTGAACGGCCGGGAGTTCGAGTCGTCAGAGACGAATGGCTTCAAGGGGTAGCTGTCGTTCACGAAAACACGGCGGATATCCGATCTGCGCCGCCGGACACTACAGTGATCCGGCTGCCGAAAAGCCATGTCCACTGAAGGGACAAAAGGCAGCGCACATCCAACTCTGGTTGTGATACCCCTTCTCCCCTAGACCACTTTCTGGCCGAGATCGCTACCCATCTTGAGCAGGGCATCGCGCATGTCGGTGGTGCGGGCTTCGGCGTAAATCCGCAGCACCGGCTCCGTGCCGCTGGGACGGATGAGCAGCCAACTGTGGTCAGCGAGATAGAACTTAGCACCGTCCATCGTATCCACCCGGCTGATTGTTTCGCCCCCGACCTGTTTGGGCGCGGCCTCGACGAGGCGCTGTACCATCTGTTTCTTGGGAACCTGATGCGCCAGCCGCACATCGATGCGGTCGTAATGCGCCGGGCCGTACTGTGCCTGAAGATCGGCCACGATCTCATGCAGCGGGGCACGCTTGGCCGCCATCACATCCAACAGCACCAAGCCCATCAGGATGCCGTCGCCCTCCGGGATGTGGCCTTTGATGCTGATCCCGCCGCTTTCTTCGCCGCCGATCAGGACATCGCGTTTCATCATCAGATCAGCAATGTGATTGAAGCCGACCGGAGTCTCGTGCAGGGTCAGGCCGAAGTGGTCGCACAGGCTGTCGATCATCAAAGTGGTCGAGACGGTCTTGACAACCTCGCCGCGCTGCCCCTTCTCCTCGACCAGATGGCGCAGCGCCAACGCGAAGACGGTATGCGGGTCGATGAAACTGCCGTGAGCGTCAATCGCGCCGATGCGGTCGGCATCGCCGTCGGTCGCCAGCCCGACGTTGGCCTGGGCACGCTGCACGGCTCCGACCAGTTCTTTGAGGTAGCGGGCAATCGGTTCGGGGTGGATGCCGCCGAAGCCGGGATTAAGCACATTGCGGATGTCGGTGACGCTGCACCGCGTCCGCGAAAGCAGATTGCTGAAAGCGCCGCGCCCCGCTCCCCACATGGCGTCGGCCACGATGGTGAGTTCAGCCGCCGAGATGCGGTCGAGATCGACCAGGGTACTGAGGTGCTGGTAGTACGTCCAGGAGGGGTCGAAGGTGCGGATGAGTTCTTTATCGACTGCCCGCTGGTAGTCCATCAGGTTGGGGCCGCGGGCTTCCCGCTCCATCACCAGCAGAGCTTCCTCGACCAGGG
>JAEUQZ010000494.1 GCA_016788965.1 Anaerolineae bacterium
CACAATTGATCCAGCCGGGGTATCCGCGCTTCGAATCGGTTGCGGATCGGCTCACTGAAATCGATCAATTGTCATTCAGAAGCGCCTATGCCCCCAGCAGAAAGCTGTGCAGCGTCTCCTGCATGACGAGCGGCTGCTCGTCGAGCGGCTGGTGGTGCGTCGGCAGTTCCAGCAGGCGGGCATTCGGCAGCCGCGCGGCCGCCAGCCGTCCCTCGTCAGGCGAGACAGTCGCATCATAGCGCCCGACCACCACCAGCGTCGGTTGGGTGATGTGAGGCAGCAGCGGCTCGGTATTCTGGCGGGCGATGCTCTGAAGTGCATAAGCCGACGCCTGCCAGGACGCCCGCTTGAAATCGCCCTGAATGCGGGCAGTCGCCTCGTCGTTCAGATACCAGTGGGTCGGCCCGGCCAGCAGCGGCATGAAGACATTCTGCGCCAGCAGCCACAGCGGTTTTGATTTTGCCAGCGCGAAATCCGCCCAATCGTTATCGACGATGCGGTTGAGGTCCACCGGGCGGCCAAAGCGCCCCGTCACCACCGGGCAGATCAGCCCCAGTCGTTCGGTCAGGGTGGGGTACTCCGCCGCCAGCTTAAGCGCCAGCAGCCCACCCATCGAATGGCCGATGATCGCGCGGGGACGCAGACGGTGCTGGCGACAGAACTCCACCAGCATTTCTTTGTGAAGATCGACCGGGACAGGTTCATCACCCTCCGGGTGCGGCGATTGGCCGAAACCGTACAGATCGACCGCCCAGAACCGGACATGGTCGCGCAGGTCGTGCATCAGCCGCGACCACATCAGGCTGGAACTGGCCCAGCCATGCACCAGCAGCACATCCGGCCCATGACCTGCGCTGGTATAATGAAGCTTTGTGGGGGGGCGAATGGCGGACGTCATGCCCGCATTATAGCACAGCCCCGCCCCTCACCACGCTTAACCTTCACAGGAGAACGCCGCCCCCTGATGGACACCTTCAGGGTAGCGAATCACCCATGACCGATAAAATGCTCGAATTCATCGTTGAAAATCCCGGCGAACGCCTGGACAAACTGATCGTCGCCCAGGTCGGCGATGACCTCTCCCGCGTGCAGATTCAGGCGCTCATCAAAGAGGGTAAAGTCACCGTGGACGGCCAGCAGGTCAAGCCCGGCGTCAAGCTCAAAGGCGGCGAACGCATCGCCGTCGCCATCCCGGAACGCGCCCCCGCTGAGACCGTCCAACCGGAGGCTATCCCGCTGACCATCCTCTACGAGGATGCGGCGCTGGCCGTCATCGATAAGCCAGCCGGCATGACCGTCCATCCCGGCGACGCCCATGAGACGGGCACGCTGGTCAGCGCCCTGCTCGCCCGCTATCCCGAAATCGCCCAGATGAAGGTGGATGAGCGCCGCGCCGGAATCGTCCACCGCCTCGATAAGGACACCAGCGGGCTGATAGTCATCGCCCGCACCGAATCGGCCCGCCTGCGCCTGATGCAGCAGTTCCAGGCCCGCACCGTCGAGAAGGTCTACCTCGCGCTGGTCGAAAAGCTGCCTGCGACCATGAGCGGTCGCATCGAAGCGCCCATCGCCCGCGATCCCAAACGGCGCAAACGCATGGCCGTGGTGCGCGGCGGACGTCCCGCCGTCAGCGAGTACGAGGTCATCGACCGCGACTTTGCCGATGGGCAGGCCCTCCTGCGCGTGCGCCTGCTGACCGGCCGCACCCATCAGATCCGCGTTCATCTGGCCTTCATCGGCTGCCCGATTGTCGGCGATGCCGTCTATGGCTTCCGCCGCCAGCGCGTCCACCTCAAACGCCAGTTTCTCCACGCTGCCGAACTGGCTTTCGACCATCCCGTCAGCGGCGAGCGGCTGCGCTTCCAATCCCCGCTGCCGCCTGCCCTCCAGGAGGCGCTGGCTGCGCTGCGCCAGGGCGCATGAGGCCGGGCGGAGAAAATCTCCGCCAAAAGGCCTACAACGTCTGCCGCGTCTGCTGCGTATATACAGCATAGAACAGCAAGACGTGAGTAGATAAGGGATGGGACATCATGAACGCAGGCCAATCGGAACGCAACGTGGGACGCCCGGTCGCGGCCTTTGTGCTGATCGCGCTGGGCATCTTCTTCCTGCTGGCGCAGGTCATCGACCTGGGCAACATCATCGGTTTTCTGTGGCCGTTCTTCGTGATCCTGCCGGGCGCGGCCTTCCTCTTCGCCGCCTATCGCGGTGGTCGGGGTGATGCAGGCTTCGCCATCCCCGGCATGGTCGTCACGGGCACGGGCTTGATCCTGCTCTACCAGAACATCACCAACCACTGGGAAAGCTGGGCCTATGCCTGGTCGCTGTATCCGGTCTTCGTCGGCATGGGCATCAGCTTCATGGGACGCCGCCGCCAGAATGACCGCGAAGTCCAGAACGGCGAAGGCATGATCCGCTGGGGCGGTATCGCTTTCATCGCGCTGGCCGGTGTCTTCGAGCTGCTGATCTTCCGTGAGGGCGGTGCGCTCGGCAACCTGCTGGCCCCGCTGGTACTGATCGGCTTCGGCGCTTACCTGCTGATGAGCAAGCGCAGCGCCCCGGTGAAGGCCAAATCTGCCGGGAACTGGGTCACGGTCGGATCAGCCGCTAACGGCGAGAAACCCAAGCGCGATGACCGCAGCCAGCTTCAGAAGGACATCGACGCGGCGCTGGCCGAGGACGAACCTACCAAGCAGTAAACTTGCCGCGGTCTTCTACAGGCAATGAAACAGGGCGTACTCCACTGGGTACGCCCTGTTGATTCAGAAAGCTGAAATTCCTAGATGTGACGGATGACCGACAGCACCTTGCCCTGAATCTGGCACACGCGCGGATCGACGTAGATCGGGTCCATGTGCGGGTGGGCCGGTTGGAGACGGATGCGCCCAGCTTCCTGATAGAAATACTTCAGCGTGGTTTCGCTGCGGTCGGTCAGCCAGATGGCGACCATCTCGCCGTTCCGGGCGGTGTTCTGCTTGCGGAGGATGACGACATCGCCTTCGCGGATCATCGCGTCCACCATCGAGTCACCTTTGACGCGCAGCGCGTAGGCGTTGCTGGGATCAGAACCGCGCAGCATATCCTCGGTGACTTCCATCAGGCTGTCTTCGTCGTAGGCATAATCTTCCGGCACGGGGACGGGCTTGCTGGCGAAGATGTTGCCGATCAGCGGGATGCGCGGGGCTTCCAGCGCGGCCTGCACCGCGATCTTGCCATCGCTGCGCGGCTCGGTTCCGGGGACGATCTGCGTCAGTTGCAGCCCGCGCGAGACGTGCTGCGACCGCTTGAGGTAGCCGGCCTGCACCAGCTTGTTCAGGTTGTAATTGACGACCGAGGTGGACTTGATGCCCGTGTTCTCACCGATCTGCCGGATGGTGGGCGGATAGCCGTGGTTTTCCAGATAATCCTGGATATAGCGCAGCATATTGCGCTGCCGT
>JAEUQZ010000495.1 GCA_016788965.1 Anaerolineae bacterium
AAGTGATCTGGCTGCCGAAAAGCCATGTCCACTAAAGGGACAAAAGAGAGGCCGAAATCAGATTTCATTCATGAAAGATCATCATGCGATCTGATTTTGCCCCAAGAATGAAATGTACCCCGACCATCGGGCGCGGTTCAATTCAGGGGCGGATTTTCGGTTTGCGCCGCCAGACACTAAAGTGATCTGGCTGCCGAAAAGCCATGTCCACTAAAGGGACAAAAGACAGGCCGAAATCAGATTTCATTCATGAAAGGCTGTAATGTTATCCAGGCTCACCCCAAGAATGAAATACACCCGGACAATCGGGCGACTTTTGGTTTACCGCGCGTCACTGTATAATCCCCATAAGTGCTGGACACGGCGAGTGGTCGTGGAAAGCATGATTCATCACAGGGATTGAGCCATCAACGAAGGCGAAGGCCATGAGACGGTTCCTCGGAGGATTCCTGATTGTCCTGCTGGCGCTGACCGGCGTGATCCACGCCCAGCAGCCGATCACCGACCTCAACCGCTTTTTACTGGATACGCGCACCGATCTGGAAATCCTGGCGAATGAGGCGCTGGGGGATGGCGTGCGGCCGGAAGGCTGGACGTTCAACCTCAACGACGTGAATTCGCCGACGTATGTCGCCGATCTGTGGTTCGACAATGAGCAGTTGGCGACGGAATTGTTCGGCACGGAACGCCCAGCCGATTGGATCGGGGCGCCGGTGACGCAGAATGTGCTGCTGGTGGCACGGAACATCCGGCATGATCTGGAGCTGACCGCCAACGACATCTTCGGCTCCGGGCCGAATGACCGACCGGAGGATTGGCGGGACGGCCCGGCCCTGTTCCGGTGTTCACGGACGCTGATGAATACCGTGCAAGTACTGCGGACGGTATTCGACGTGGACTTCCAGACGGCGGAGGATTCGCCAAATTACTGCTTCAACATCCAGGCTGAGGCGGATGAACAGATCGTGCGTGTCGTGCTGAGCGGTTCCCCGGCGGAGCAGGCTGTCCCGGAGCAGGTGTTGGCGATTCGCGGCGATCTGGAACGGCTGGCGGATGAAAAGTACGGTTTGAATTCGCGCCCGGCCAACTGGATCGGCAACAAGGATGTCGCTTCAGCGACGCTGCTGAGCGACAACTTCCTCGATCTGGAGACGCTTGCCAACGAGCAGCTTGGGATCGGACAGCGGCCGGAAGGCTGGCTGACGACGCTGCCGGGCGCGCCGATCTATGCGTACCGGGCGCTGCGGTTCAACCTGGAACTGCTGGCGAACGCGCTGGGCTTTTTCCAGCGTCCGCGCGGGTGGCAGGGGACGGTGGCTTCGGAAACGTGCGCGCTGCCGCTCCAAAACCTGCTGTCGGTGGTGGAGTTCGCCTATGGGACTTCGGCGCAGGAGGTTTCCAACACGGGCAACTACTGCGCGAATCTGAGCGCGACGGCCAACGGCGCGGCGGAAAGTCCGCCTGTCCGGGAAGAAGCGGCGGCGGATGAGCGCTTCGTGTTCGAGGCGCAGTACGCCTTTACCTATCTGGATGTGGCGGCGACGCAGTATATGGGCGTGATGCCGGGGGGAACGCGCTTTAAGGCGTGGTATCGCAATTTTGGCGACTCGACGATGATGTTCGTGAGCGGGGATGACTTCGCGGTATTCATCGACCGGCGCTGGACGAGCATGACCCAGGAAACCTTCGAGCAACTTCCCACACTGGAAGGTGTCAAGCCGCTGACGTTCTGCGACGCGGGTTGGTGTAATGGCCCTGGCCCGACGCCGACGCCGACCGGTTCCGGCGCGATCCAGGCGCTGCTGGACGCGGGGACACCGCCGCCAGCGCCTGATCTGACGCAGGTCGAGGGCGAAAAGGTACAGGTTTCGTGGAATTACATCCGGGTGACCTACCTGCTGGATAACCAGACGGCGCGGACGGCGCAGGTCACGTTGGAAATCTGCGCGGATACGGCGCAGACGGATTGTGAACCGGTGACGCAGATCTTCGACAACAACACGGGGACGGTCAAGCCGGTGGTTTCGCAGTCGAACGGGTTGAACGTCTACGAGTTCCCGTATGGCTACTCGTCGAATCTGGTGATCGAAGGGGCAACGCGCTTCTCGCCAGATGTGTGGATCAGCGACCCGACGATCCGGTAATTGGGCATGACTTTAGATCGGGGCGCAGCGACATGGGCTGCGCCCTGAACCTTGTCTCCCGTGTTCGCGGCTGGCGAGCGCGGTCAGGCAAGGGATGGCCCTTTCTTAAGGCTTCCCCACTCCCTTCTCCTCCTATAATTTCAATAACGAAGTAACCGCGCAGACGGGAGGTCGTAACATGCCGGTGCATGTGGATTGGTTCGACGAGACCAAGATGATCTTGTATTGGCAGTTTACTGGCCGCTGGACGATCAATGAGCTGCTGGAGGTTTATGACGAGGCCTGCGGCATGTGCGACACCGTACCAGATCGTTGGGTGCATACCATCGCCGACATGCGCGAGACCAGCATGATGCCGAATCTCATCAGCAGTTCAGTCTCCAAGCGGGCGATGCGAGACCCGAAGAACTACGCAGGCGCTTTCGTGGTGACGAACAGCGGATTCTTCCAGGCCATGGTCAACATCATGAACCGGATTGGCGGATCCAAAGGGAAGTTCTACATTGCCAGTTCGATAGAGGCGGCGCAGGCGGGCATCCAGGAACGCCTCAGAACACTCCCACAGATCAGCAATGTGGATGCACAATAATCGGTCTGATCGCCAAGCGTGAGCGATTGATTAGCCTGACGATAGGAATGTCATCAGGCGGGAATGGGCTTGTTCTCTTATCATTGAAAAGGTAGTGCAGTACCATGTCAGTGCGTATCGATTGGTTCGACGAGACGAAAACCATCGTATTCTGGCAGTTCTCTGGCCGCTGGAACTTGAACGATCTGCTGACCGTTTACGACGAAGCCTGCCAGTTGTGCGATACCGTGCCGGACCGTTGGGTTCAAGCGATTGTGGACATGCGGGATACCAGCATGATGCCGAACCTGATCAGCAGCTCGGTGGCTACACGGGCGACCAGAGACCCTCGGAATTACGATATGGCCTTTGTGGTGACAAGCAGTGGATTTTTCCAGGCCATTGTGAACATCCTGAACCGGCTGGCCGGCTCGAAAGGGAAGTTCCAGATTGCCAGTTCGATAGAGGCGGCGCAGGAGGCGATTGCGGAACGGCGCAAGACGCTGCCGCCGCTCAGCGAGATGGCAGAGCCGTAACCGCGGACGAGACCGGAATCAAAGGGCGCATCGTGAGTGATGCGCCCTTTTTTGTATCCTCACCCCCTGCCCCCTCTCCGCTTCGCAGAGAGGGGATAAGAGGCAATCCTGTGGATTTTGAGCGGGAGGCTCAGCCTTGCAGCTTATTCGCCGCCG
>JAEUQZ010000496.1 GCA_016788965.1 Anaerolineae bacterium
AGATGCCCGGCTGCAAGGCGCTGATGGGAATGGAGAGCAGGGCACTATCCCGCGAATCCCAGATCATGAGGTGCGTCCAGCCGGAGATGAAGGCCAGACGGCGGCCATCCGGCGACCAGATGGGACGGGTTTCGATCACCTCGGTTTCGGTGATGCGGGTGGTGGCTGCAATGCAGTCGGTGTCGAAACGTTCGCAGCGCATGGACGCCACATAGACATCGCTGTCGCTGTCGGCGTAGAAGCCGCTGGTGGAATAGGCCAGGTAGCGGCGGTCGGGCGACCACTGGGGAGGGTCGCTAAACCAGGGGTGCGAGCGCATGGTGTAGGCTTCAGTGCGACAGGGATTCTCGGTCTGAGTCTGTATACCTGCCAGCACGGGCAGCCCATCGATCCAGGTGGCGAAGGTCACGCTGCTGCCGTCCGGCGTCCAACTGAGGTTGGCGCTGCCCGCCAGCCAATCGCTCAGGCACAGGCTGTGGTCGCGCGGGTTGTAGAGGGCGATGTGCAGTTCGCGGACAGTCCCGCTGAAGGTTTCCAGATCGACCTGGGCGGGGAAGGCCAGCAGGTTGTTTCCCGGCAGCCAGACCGGCCGGCCGCGAATGACATGACCTTCCAGATCAGCCGCCACGGTGCGGCCATTATCCAGCGAAAGGATGTGCAGCGTTACCCTGGCGACATCGGCGATGTAGGCGATGGAGTTCCCGTCGGGCGACCAGACGAAATCGTAGGCTGATTCGGATGGCGGGTTCAGCGTCACGGTCAGATGCCGGGCGGTGTCCATCAGGCGCAGCCGCCAGCGGCGCTCGCTGGCCTGCTGAGTCTCCTGCACGTAGGCGAGCTGATCGCCCCGGCTGGGCAGCAGCCGGCCTATCCCTGTGGTGAGGCCGACGATGACGGCGCTGAGGGCGACGGCAGCGATTGTCACGCGGAGCAACACCCCTGCGATCATAGGCTGTCGCCTTTCGGCTCGGAGGCGGCTGGCTCGATCCTGCCATCGCGCACCTGCCAGATGACAGCGCGATCCAGGAAGGCGGGCGGGAATATCTCCAGTTCGGCGGTGGTGAGGAGGGTCTGCGCGCCGCCGCCGATGCGGTCGAGCAGGTAGGCGCGGCGGGATGCATCCAGTTCGGCAATGACTTCATCCAGCAGCAGCACCGGCCATTCGCCGATACGGTCACGCATCCAGTGAAGTTCGGCCAGCTTGAGGGCCATCACCGCCGTGCGGGATTGCCCCCGGCTGCCGTACAGCCCGGCATCGCGGTTGTTGATGTTCAGGCGGAGTTCATCGCGGTGCGGGCCGCACAGGGTCATGCCGCGCTCGATGGACTCGCTGCGTTCGGCTTTGAGGCGGTCGGCGAACTGCGGGGCGATGGCGGCGGCATCGAGTTCTCGGTGAAGATCAAGCCCCGGCAGATTGAAGGAAAGCTGCCCGTCGCCTTCGACGGTGGGCAGGAAGCTGGGCTGGTAGCTGAGGGTCAGGACTTCGCGGCGGCCGGTGAGGTCGAGGTGGGCCTGCTGGGCGCTGGTTTCGAGTTCACGCAGGAGGCGCTGGCGGGCGGCGATGAGGACGCTGCCGGATGTGACCAACTGCTCGTCCCAATACTGGAGTTCGTCCGGGCCAGCCTGACGGTCGGCGATGCGCTTGAGCAGGGCGTTGCGCTGCGGCAGGATGCGCTCATAGACGGCCAGTGCCTGCACATAATCCCGATCCACCTGGGAGAGGGTGCTGTCCATGAAGCGGCGGCGCTCGACGGGCGCGCCCTCAATCAGCGAGAGGTCTTGGGGGAGGAACAGCACCACGGCCAGCAGCCCGACGACATCCATGACGCGCTTCTCGGCGCCGTTGATGCGGACGGTCTTCTTGAAGCGCTGGCTGCCATCGGCGGCGCGTTCCAGCACCAGGGCCATCTCGACGCGGTTGAAGCCGCTGCTCCCGCTCACATCGGCGGCCAGCCGGGCGAACGGCATCGGATCGCCCTCGGTGCGCCAGTGGATGAGCTGGCGGTCGCTGGCGGTATAGGGCGAGCGGGAGGCGGCCAGATAGTAAACGGCTTCGAGCAGGCTCGTCTTGCCCTGGGCATTGGAGCCATTCAGGACAACCGGACGCTCCATCGGGAGGGTGACTTCCAGCCGCGCGTAGTTGCGGAAGTTGGTCAGGGAAAGGTGTTCAACGTGCATGGGCAATCCGCATCATCCACTGATGACGGCCTGAACTCCCAGGCGGGCCAGCACCATATCCTCTTCTTCCGGCAGGCCGCTGACCCCGACCCCGCCGACGACTTGTCCCTGGTAGACGATGGGGACGCCGCCGCCCCAGGCGGTATAACGCAGGTCGCCGAAATTGGTCATGGGGAAGTTCTCACGGCGGGAGGCTTCACCGACGGCGCGGGACTCCTTGCGTTCGCGGGCGGCGGTGAAGGCCTTGTTCATGGCGATGACAATCGAGGCCAGCGGGCAGCCATCGGTGCGGAGGAAGGCCATCAGTTCGCCATGGGCATCGCTGACGGCGATGGCCGCGCCGCGCCCGCTTTTTTCCAGTTCGGCCTGGATGGTCTGGATGATCCGGGCGGCGTCGGCATGGGAGAGTTCATGGCGGGTATGCATGGAGTCGCCTTTCTGGATTGGAGCAGAGAGCCGCTCAGACGGTATAGTTTGTCCAGTATAACCAATCTTCGATGAGCGGGGTTATCCTCCATGCAGACCACGATCCTGATACAGGCGGTCATTTTCGTTTTTGCCATGTGGCTGGGGGCGTACCTGATCGGGCGCGATCCGCGCAAGCCGATGCTGGTCTACACCGGACTCGGCCTGCTGACTTACGCGCTGGGGCTGGCGCTCAACGCGCTGATGACGGCTGCGCCATCACCGGCTATCACCCTGACGCTTCAGCGCATCCGTTGGCCGCTGCTGTTCATCCCGGCGTTGTGCTGGCTGGGCGCGGCCATCGATCTGCTGCCGGAAGGGATGCGGCTGCGGGCGATCCTGTCACGGGGGTGGCGGGCGCTGCTGCCGCTCATCGTTGTCATGTTGTATGGATTGAACGCGGTGGTGGTCATGCAGGTGGGTTCGGCGCTGTATACGCTGTTCGCCAGTCTGACCGGGGTGGCACTGGCGCTGGCGGTGGTGCTGGTGGTCTGGAGTTTCCGGTCGGCGCGTCCCCGGCGGCTGCTGGCGCTGATCCTGCTGACCGGGTTGTTCCTGACGCTGAGCGTGAGCTTCATGCTGTTTCCGGTGATCGTGGTCTCGCGGGAGACGATGCTGCTGATGGTCGGTCTCGATCTGGCGGTGCTGGGGCTAGTGATCGCACTGCTGGATGCTTTCGAGGAGGGGGAGGCGCTGCTGCCGGATATGCTGCTGTCGCTGGCGCGGACGGCGCTGCTGACGG
>JAEUQZ010000497.1 GCA_016788965.1 Anaerolineae bacterium
CACGCTGCCTGCAATCAGCCAGACGGTCTTTGATCTGCCTACGCTGACCGCGACACCCCCTGCCGTTCAGACCAGCATCCCCATCTCTGGGACGGATGTTCCGATCAGTGCTTCCTTCCAGGCGCTCGGCAATACACTCTGGAACATGACTCTCGCTGCTGGCTTCGATCCACAGACCAGTCGCCTCGCCAGCATGTTCCTGATGAATTTGCAGACGGGTGAAGCTCTCACCTTCGGGAGTCAGATTGCCTTCAGTGGTATGAGTCTGACCAAGATCGCTATCCTCGCCGATCTCTATAGCCAGCTACAAACGCCGCCCCCGCTCGACACGGCCGTCCATGTCGCCAATATGATGGTATGCAGTGAGAACAGTGCTTCTAATGCGCTGCTCCGAACGCTCGGCGATGGCGATCCTTATCAGGGGGCACAGTCGGTGACGGAGTTCCTACGTGACCTGGGTCTCCAGAATACCTATATGGTCGCTCCCTATGCTGTCCCAGATGCGACTCCTGCCCCGGTAACAGCGCCAACAACAACCGCTGACCAACTCCGGGCACAACCGGATTATTCCAACCAGATGACGGTCGAGAATATGGGCTGGCTCCTGGCTGGTATCTATCAGTGCGCTTACTCCGACAACGGTTTACTGATGAACCGCTTGCCCAGCGCGTTCGATCAGCGCGAATGCCGCCAGATGCTCGACGTGATGAGCAGCAACAACCTGGCGGAACCGCTGTTGATGAGCGCCGGAGTTCCAGCCGGAACGCGAGTCGCCCACAAACACGGTTGGATCGCTGACACCCACGGAAATGCCGGGATTGTCTTCACCCCTGGGGGCAGCTATGTTTTCGTCGTGGCACTCCACAACCCGGTCTGGTTGGACTTTTCGGAGTCTTTCCCACTCATCAGCGAAATGTCCCGCACCATCTACAACTACTTCAATCCGATGGCCCCGCTGGATACGCCACGCACACCGAACATCGTTGAGGTCAACCAGTGCCAGGTCGCTGGAACACCGATCATCGATGAACTCACCTCGTACACCTTCGGCGATTGATCGTCTGTAGAGAGACAGAAAGGGGCGCTTCTCGCAAGGATAAGCGCCCCACGCTTGTTCGGCTGTAGGGACAAGTCGATCTCGTCCGACCTTATTCGAACCTAGCTCTTCACGCTGCCCAGAGTCAGACCAGAGATCAGGTACTTCGACTGCCAGACGAAGAGCAGCAGCACGGGGATCGTCACCAACACTGACCCGGCTGCATACTTACCCCAGTCGGTGTTGAACGTTCCGATCAGGCTGTTCAGACCCAGCGACCAGGTCCAGACATCCGGGTTCTGGAGGATCACCTTCGCAACCAGGAATTCCGACCACGCACCGAGGAAGTTGAACAGGAAGACTATCGACAGGGCCGGGGTCGAGAGCGGCAGAATCACGCGCCAGAAGGCTTCCATACGATTGCAGCCATCGACCATAGCCGCTTCTTCGAGGTCCGGCGGGATGGTGTCGTAATAGCCTTTCAGGATCCAGATGCTGAAGGGCACAGTGGTCGTGATGTAGGCCAGCATCAAACCGGCAATGTTGTTGGACAATCCCAACTGGGCGACGATCACGAAAATTGGGATGAGGAGCATACCCGCCGGGATCATTTGTGTCGTCAGCAGGAAGATCAGGGCTGGACGGCGACCAGGGAAACGCCAACGACTGAAGGCATAGGCTCCGGTCGCAGAGACCACCACGCCGATGATGGAGACAGTCACGGTGATCGCCAGCGTGTTCCATACCCAGCGAAGGAATTCCTCTTCCTGGAATACCTGGCTGTAACTGAACATCGTAGCACCCGGTGGGATCAAGTCCAGGGAGCGGGAGAGCAGACCATCGGTCGGGCGCAGCGAGATACTGATGACTCGCAGCACCGGATAGACTGAAATGATGGAATAGAGGATCAGAATGGCGTGGAAGGTCTTGTAGACCAGCAGCGCCAGCCATAAGCCGACTATCAGGATCAGCCAGTTCGGGCCGCTGAGCAGGGCCAACAGGATGCTAAGTCCCGCCACAGCCAGCCCACCATAGACCCGCAACTGCTGGAAGGTAAATCCACCGTAAGTCGTTTGCCCCGAAGACGGGGAAGTTGCACGCGCCGCGGTACTCATCGGTCGTAAATCTCCTTCAAACCGCCGCTCGTGGTGATCCAGACGATGGCGAAAATGAACAGGATGACGAAGACCACGATAGAGAAGGCAGAGGCGAAGCCCAATTCGGACGTGGCCGATGTCCCGAAGGCCGCGTTGTAGAGTGCCGTCACCAGGATATTGGTGCTTTCCTGCGGGCCGCCGCCGGTCATCGCTACGATCAGGTCGGCCTTGTTGAACGTCCAGATGACATCCAGCGTAATCGCCGGAATGAGGATCGGTCGGAGCAGCGGGATGGTAATCGCCTTGAATCGTTCCCAGGCGTTCGCGCCATCCATTTGAGCCGCTTCGTAGTAATCTGCTGAAATGCTTTGGAGGCCACCGAGCAGCATGACCATGTAGAACGGGACGCCGAGCCAGATGTTGACAAAGACCACAGCAGCAAAAGCGGGAATAGGATTGTCAAGCCAACTGATGGGCTGACCACCGAAGGCCTGGATCATCTCATTCACAAAGCCGTACTGGGCGTGGAACTCCTGTTTCCAGGTCAGCGCCACAATGATGCCGGGGATCGCCCAGGGGACTACGATCAGGGCGCGATAGATATTCTTGAACCTGAGCTTCTGGTTCATGATGAGCGCCAACCCCAGCCCCAGCGCGAAGTGGAAGACCACGTTAATCGCTGTCCACAGGAAGGTACGCCCCAGGAGGATTGGGAAGGTCGAATCGGCGGTGCGGAGCAGCCGTCCCCAGCCCACAATCTCGCCATCGCGGACGCGGAAGAAGACATCGGTGATGTTCTTCTGGAAGTAATCGAAACCATAGAGGTGGTCAAGCTGGCACTGCCCGACGGCGATGGGGCTGTAACAGCTAAAGGTGCTGGCTTTGAGATTGGAGAATGCCAGCAGCACATTGAAAATCAATGGGTAAATCATGAAAAGCAAGATCGCAATGGCGGCGGGGGCTAGCAGCGTGTACGGCAGCGCGTGGCTGGTCCTGACCACACGCGCAAGGAAATTGAACAGACCAAATTGCAGTGCCACCGCGCCAATGATCACCACAATCACGACCGGGATGATGAGTCCCAGTGTGTTCAGAACGCCCTGAACGGATAAACCACTGAACTCCTGCATAGTCCATCTCCCTAAAAACGGAGTGGGGCGATGCCGCCCCACCCTCTTTTACAGACTTAATTTGGACAGGAGTGACCTCGCTGCCCCAATCATTCCAGGC
>JAEUQZ010000498.1 GCA_016788965.1 Anaerolineae bacterium
GACGGCGCGCCGATCCCGGACGAGATGGCACTGTAGCGCACCCCATTGACACTGCCAGCAGCGACCAGAAACTCGCGGTTGCGGGCGATAATCTCGCCCTGCATCATCTCGACGATCCGTTCAATGCGTGCGGGATCACCTGTCAGCAGGACGCGCTCAGCGATATCCCCAGGGTCGCAGCGAAGATAGAGCGATTTTGTCATAATGCACCAAAGTGATCTTCATAACGCCTTTGCAGGGCAGCCCAGTCAGGCAGGTTGGTCTGGCAGCCCAGCGCTTCAATGGCAAACGCCGCCGCTGTCGCGCCAAGCCGCCCACAGACGGCTGGTGTGTAGCCGCGCCACATCCCCGCCAGATAACCAGCCGTGTAAGCATCTCCCGCGCCGGTCGTATCGACAATCGAGGCAGGCACGACAGGAACAGCTTCATCCCGCTCAGGCGTCATAACCAGACTGCCCTCGCCACCCAGGGTCAGCACGATCTGTTCAACGCCATATGCGAACGCATCCCGCAGCTCAGCCAGGCCAAGCGCCCGGCACACATACTCCGCCTCAAAACGATTGCAGAAAATGATTCGGCTGGCCGTCATGAACTGCTCGACCACCGCGCGAGGATAAGCGGCCACATCGCCCTTCATCTGCCAGATCAGCGGAATACGTGCCGCGCCAAGCTGTTCCACGAAAGCGCGGTTATAGGGCGCATAACCGACTGTCACCAACCCCCAATGCACCCCGTCGAGTCCTTCCAGCGCCAACCTTCCCTGCCAGGCATCGGCTGCGCCAGGATAGAAGAAGTTGACCATCTCGCCATCCGGTGCGCGGCACAGGTACGAACTTGAGGTCGCCTCGCCAATCAACGTCTGCACATTACGACAGTCGATGCCCATGCGGAGAATCTCGGCGCGGTAATCCTCTCCTCCGCGGTCATCGCCCAGGACGAGCGCCAGCCCGGTATGAAAGCCGAGCTTTTGTAACCCGACGGCGACGTTCGTGCCGCATCCGCCATAGGTCACGGTCGCCCGTTCCAGAGCCATCCCCAGCAGCGCCGTTTGCCCGATGGTGGGAATGTGCGAAATCGGCACGATGTGGTCGAGACTGGGATAACCAGTCGCCAGCAGGTCAAGCATGATCGTTTGACGTCTCTGCCTCCAGCAGCGCCAGCGCCTCGTCCGCCGACATGACCTTGCCCATGTACTTGCCGATGTCCTCCAGATTCGCCTCATGCAGATGCGCTTTGTCGGTTGCGACGCACTCCCTCGGAACCACCACGTGGTAGTTGCGCTCGAAGGCATCGGTCGCCGTGGCGCGGATGCACACATTCGTCTTCGTGCCCGTCAGAATGACCCGCTCGATCCGGTTATCGCGCAGAATCAGGTCGAGATCGGTCCCCACAAACGCGCTGTAGCGCCGCTTGACGACCTGATAGTCTTCCGGCAGAGGATGCAGGCGCGGATCGAGTTCAACGCCGACACTGCCCTCCTCGCCATGCGGACGCACATGCTCCAGCTCCCAATCTGGTTTGCCCGCGCGGTGCTGGTCGATAAACCAGATGATGATCGCGCCCCGCGCCCGCGCCTGTTCCACAAACGCTTGCACCGTCGGCACAAGTGCCGCCGACACCGGATTCGCCACCCGCCCGCGCTCAAGATCGGTGAAGTCACGGATCATATCCACGACCAGGACCGCTGTTTTCATCAAGACCATCCTTTACGCCACTCTTTGCGGGCCGAGATCAGCGCCAGCGTCACCACGACCATCAGATACGGCAGCATCTGGAAGAACTGGGGTGGCGTATTGCTCGCCAGTTGCAGACGGAACTGCACCGCCTCGAACAGGCCGAACAGCAAACACGCCAGCGCCGATAGGCCCGGACGACCGGCCGCGAAATAGATCGCCGCCAGCGCGATGAAACCGCGCCCGGCCGTCATATCTTCACGAAACAGCGCCAGATCGCCGATGGCGAGATGCGCTCCCGCCAACCCACACAACCCGCCGCCCAGCATCAGCGCGAGATACTGCCGCCGCCGTACCGGGATGCCGACCGACCGCGCCGCTTCCTCGTTCCTGCCGATAGCGCGGATGTGAATGCCGGGAATAGAACGGTAGAGGAAAATGGATATCAGCGGAATCGCCAGCCAGGAGACGTACACCAGCGGCGAATGGCTGAACAGTACCCGTCCGACGACTGGCAGGTCGCTCAGCACAGCCACATTCAGGCTGGGCAGGCTATCCAGTTCCGGTGGAGAAAACGTGCCGCTTGTGCCAAACAGGATTTGCAGCAAATAGGCTGTCGCCCCCGACGCCAGCAGGTTGAGCGCCAGACCGCTGATGATGAGGTTCGCCTTGAGCCGGGTGACAACGAAGGTGAACAGTGCCGCCAGCAGCATCCCCACAACCACTGCTCCCAACACGCCCACCCAGACCGAGCCAGTGCCATACGCGACCGCCACGACCGTGAACGCGCCCGCCAGCATCATGCCCTCTAGCCCGATGTTGACCTGCCCGACCTGAAGGCTCAGCAGACCCGCCATCGCCGCCAGAATCAGCGGCGTCCCCAGACGCAGCGTCGCGGCGGCGATGTTGACGAGCAGATCAAGCGTGTCCACTGGCAGGCTCCTTCTGCTCAACATTCGCTGCGCGTGATACCATCTTCGCGCGACGGCGCAGCCAGTCGAAACCGATCTCGACGGCCACGAAGAAGATGACAAAGGCCACAACGATATCGATCAGGTCGCGCGGAATCCGCGTGAACATTTCCATCGTCGAGGAACCGTTGCGAAGCGCCCCAAGAAAAAGCGCCGCCAGCAGGACACCCAGCGGGGAATTGCGCCCCAGCAGCGCGACCACGATGCCATCAAACCCCAACCCCCGCGAGAAGCCACTAACGAAACGGTAATGCACCCCGAGAACCTGCCCGGCCCCGGCCAGCCCTCCGATCAGCCCGCTGATGAACATGACCAGCAGGATTGTCCGGGAGACAGGCATACCCATCCAGCGGGCAAACAGCGGGTTCGTGCCGATGGCCTTGACCTCGTAACCCAGCGTCGTGCCGCGCAGGACAAACGCGACCACGATGACTGCGGCCAGCGCGATGATGAGACTGGCGTTCAACTGCGAACGCTCGATCAGGCGAGGAAGCTGCGCCCCTTCAGCGACCTCGGCAGACATGGCGTTCGCCATACCTGGAACGAAGAACGGCCCGGTGACCAGATAGTCGGTGAACAAAACGGCGACGTAGTTGAGCATGATGGTTGTCACGATCTCATCCACTCGCAGACGGGCCTTCAGGTATCCGGGAATCAACCCCCACGCCCCACCCACGAGTGCAGCCGCCGCGAATGCCAGCACAATCAACAG
>JAEUQZ010000499.1 GCA_016788965.1 Anaerolineae bacterium
GTATTTCTCGCGCAAAGGCTCGAGCGGCATTATGTTTTCCGTCATGCCGTCGATCTGGATATTGTTGCGGTCGATGATGGCGGTGATATTCGAGAGGCGGTTCTTCCCCGCGAACATCATCGCTTCCCAGACCGGCCCGCAGCCCATCGAGGCATCCCCGATGTTGGCGATCACGATCCCCGGTCGGCGGTTGACCCGCTTGAACAGCGCCGCCCCCACCGCGATGTCCGCTGAGCCGCCCACAATCGCGTTGTTCGGCATCACCCCCAGCGGCGGGAAGAAGGCGTGCATCGACCCGCCCATCCCCTTGTTGAAACCCGTCGCCCGCCCAAAGATTTCGGCAATCGTCCCGTACAGCACATAATCCAGCGCCAGGTCTTTGACGCTCCCGTGTGAGAACTGCTCGACGATCCGCAGCGGCCTGCCATCCATGTACTGCTCCATGATCTGGAGCAGTTCCGCGTCGCTCATCTGCTGGATCGACGCCAGACTCTTCGCCAGGATTTCGCCGTGGCTCCGGTGCGACCCAAAGATGAAATCATCCGGCGTCAGATGGAACGCCTGCCCAACCACCGCCGCCTCCTGCCCAATCGACAGATGCGCCGGCCCCTTGTGGTTGTATTCGATCCCTTCGTAGACGCCTTCTTTCTTGATCCGGTCGAGCATCGTCTCGAACTCGCGGATGTACGCCATGTCCCGGTACATCCGCACCAGCGCCTCGCGCCCGTACTTGGCCGCTTCTTTAGCGGGATCAGCGACATACGCATTCACGGGAACATCGGCGCTCTTGATGACGCTCCGCTTGCGTACTTCGTCCGGCAGAATGGGGATGGTCTTGGTCATGAAAACGAGTCCTTGTGGTCTGTATGTGTCCGTCTGATGCCATTTGATACTTCCCCCGCTCACAGAAGTCGAGCGGGGATTAGCGGGCTTACGCGGGTGGGTTCTTCATGCTCCCTTGAAAATTGCTGCGTTTCCCTCAAACACGGTCTCCGTAGGGACGCCATTCTTGGCGTCCGCCGCACCCCCACCCAGCATATTCGCCCTGGTAGGGGCATGATGCATCATGCCCACCCCGTCCCCAACAACACCATCCCACTCCGCCAGAACCCCTGGAGGGGGTGGTCTTCCTCTAGCCGGGGGGATTACATCCCTCGGCGTCCGCCCCGACGATTCTTCCCGTCTATTTTCATTCCTCTGTGGTGTCGTTTTCCCACATGTTAAGCTCCTCTGAAAATCCCCCACACTCTCCGTATGATCTCTGCGTCCTTTGCGTCCTCTGCGGTTCAATCCGTATTGAATCTTCTTCGAGGCTGAATTACACCGCCAGCAGCAGATCGACCTGCGCCAGATTGCGGCTGAGCGCCTGCAGGAAACGCGCCCCCGGCGCGCCATCCACCACCTGATGGTTGATCGTCAGCGAAAGCGTCAGATGCGGGATGAACTCCACCCCGTCCTCGCTCTCCACCGCCTTCAGGTTGATGTTCCCCACGCCCAGGATCGCCACCTGTGGCGGATTCAGGATCGGCGTGAACGTCTCGATCCCCAGGCTCCCCAGGTTCGTCACCGTGAACGTCCCGCCGCTCAGTTCATCCGGGCTGATCTTCCCGCTCAGGCAGCCATCCGCCAGCCGTTTCGATTCCTGCGAAAGCTGTTTCAGACTGAGTTGGTGAGCGTTGCGGATCACCGGCACGATCAACCCGCGCGGCGTATCCACCGCGAAGCCCAGATGCACGCTCCGGTACTGCGCGATGCTCTCGCCGTTGAACAGCGCGTTCACATCCGGGAACAGCCGCAGCGTCCGCGCCACCGCGTACAGCACCAGATCGTTGATCGTGACCTTCTGCAATCCCAGTTCCGCCGAGCTGCTCTTGAGCCGCAGGCGATACTCCTGCACCGCCCGCGCATCCGCCGACGTGTTCATCGTAAGCTGCGCCGTCGTCTGCATCGAGTTCAGCATCCGCTCGGAGATGATCCTGCGCGTCCCCTTGACCGGGATGATCTGTACATCGTCCGCTTGCGGCTGTGGGGCAGGGGCGGCCTGCTGCAAATCCCTCGACGTGATCCGCCCACCGGGGCCGCTGCCTCCGCTCAGTACCACGAAGTCGCCGCTCTCGACCATCGACTTCGCCAGCGGCGTCAGCTTCGGCTTAGCCGCCAGCGCCGCCACCACATCCCGCTCGATGATCCGCCCGCCGGGGCCGCTCCCTTGCACCCCGCTCAGATCGAGTTCCTTCTTTTCGGCCAGATTCCGCGCCCGTGGCGAAACCCCCACGAACGCCGCCGCTGTCGTACTCGGCACAGCCGGGGCAGCAGGAGATACTGCTTTACCATTGACGGGTTGCGATGGAGCAGGGGAGGGGACGCTGGCGGTGTGGATTGGCGGGGCTGCGGGGGCGGCGCTTCCAGCCGGGCGCAGCGCGTCGTAATTCTCGCCCGCTGCCCCCACCACGGCGATGATGGTCTGCACCGGGACATCCTCGCCTTCCTTGAAGAAGATGTCCAGCACCACCCCCGCCGCCGGACTTTCGACATCGATAGTCGCCTTGTCCGTCTCGATCTCGCAGAGCGCTTCGCCTTCGCTCACCACATCGCCCGGCTTCTTCTTCCAGCCAACGATGATCGAACTCTCCACCGTGTTGCCCAGCTTGGGCATGATGACCGCAGTTGCCATACGGAATTCTGTCCTGAAAAAGAGCGGTTCAGATCGAATCAATTGCCTCTAGTGTATTCCACAAGAGCCGTTCTTTCCACCAGTCCACTCGAAAGCATTTGCTGCACAACATGAGTATAACATGAATTTCACGAAAGTAAACGAAAGCAAACCTCCGAAAGCCCAGCTTCACGCGAGTGCTATCGGAACTACCGCGCAGCCTATACCTTGATCGCCGCGATCTCCTCCTCTGTCACCTTGCTCAAGTCTCGAAACCACCTACGCCACGACTCTTCACCAATACGACCTCCCGTGTATGGCTTGGTGTCTCCGCTCAGCACGCCGGTGACATGTTCGATCCACTCTTCCTGAAAATCCAGTAATTCATCGCAGGGATCGATAAAATACCCATCGACCAGAACTTCCCATACCATAGGATTAGGCATCGAAATGAGTGCTTCACCGGCTTCATAACGAATGGGCGAATACCACACTTCGTTGTCCCACACAAGCCCACCATGTCGCACCAGCCAGGCAAGCACAGGAAATACATCGAACTGGACACTCAACTTGCCGATGAAATGCGTGGCAGCAGCCCGCATGGCGATGTAATTTCTTCCCCTCTGAAACCTCGCCAGCCTCATGAGCGCTGTAAAACCACCTTTGTCGTTCCGTCGCGCCCTCTCAAATTGCTC
>JAEUQZ010000049.1 GCA_016788965.1 Anaerolineae bacterium
TAGGGCATCAGGTCATGCTGGGCGAAGTACGCCCGCACTGCCTGATCGACCGCCGCGCACGGACGCCCCGGCCCCATCGCGGCGATGGCCGTGTCTTGCAGCGCCACCATATGGTCGAAGAAACGCTTCTGCGGGTCGCTCGGCGTGCCCACGAACATGGTGCGCTCCAGTTCGGAGAGATACCCCCAGACCGGAGCCGCCGCCCCCGTCACCAGCGTATCTCCCGGCTGGAAGGTCATGTTGGCAGCCAGCGCGTGCGGGATGGCGCTGTTGCGGCCGATCTGCCCGCGATACCCGGCCATGGCCTTGCCATCCACGCCCATCTGCGCCTGCGCCCGGTAGATTGGCCCGATGGCGTCCAGCATGGCGGCCGTCGCTTCACGGGTCGCCCGGTCGCTGACCTCGGTTTCGGTCTCGCCGACGGCGGTATACCGCTGCAAGAGCGTGTGCGCCAGGTTCGACCAGCGGATGCTCTCGCGGATCAGGTTGACCTCGGCGGGCGACTTGACCGCCATCGCGTCCTCGACGAACCCGCGCGTCGGGCGCACCTGCACGGCCAGCGTCTCGCTCAGCGACGGCCCGCGGTAGCCCAGAATCCACGGGTAGCCATCGCTGTCCGCGCCGATGCTGCCTTCAAGCCCCATCTCCCGCAGCATATCCGCCAGCACATAGGCCGGATGCGTCTCGCCGGGGTACTCGGCATAATGCGCCACCCGGTTGATGAGCGCGTTGGCCTGGGCGTGTTCGACTTCCAGCCGGGGCACGAACAGGGCGCGTTCGCCCCCCTGGTTCATGGCGAAGGCCATCGGTCGCTCGGTCGGGATGAAGGCGAAGCCGCTGTAATACTTGATGATGTCGGCGTCGAACAGCACCACGCCGCTCCAGCCCATATGCTGAACGTGCGCCAGCAGCGCGTCGCAGCGGGCGCGGTACTCGGCCTCGCTGATCCGCAGGGAGAATGTCGTCGAAGTCATCAGGCAGCCTCCGTTTTTCAGGTGGGGCGCGTCACGACTGCGGTTTGACCGCCACGACGCGCGATAGGTGATCGTCTTCCAGGGAATGCAGGATTTTCCAGTCGGCGAAGATTCCGCCCAGTTCGCCGATTTCCAGCAGATACGCCGGGTTGCTCTCCGGCCGCTGGTCAAGGTAGCGGCGGTTGTAGGTCATATAGATGATGCGCCCGCCCGGCCGCACCGCTTCTCGGATCGGCGCGAACAAATCCCGGTTCAGGTAGCGGAACACACACACCAGATCATAGGGCGTTTCCGGGAACTCGAATTGTTCGAGGTCAACGGGCAGCAGGTTCAAATTGCGGAGTTCGCGCCGTCCGGCTTCGGTCTGTGCCCGCAGCAGCGCCACCCGGCTGATGTCCACCAGATCGACGATGTAACCCTGCGCCGCCAGCCACAACCCGTTCTGTCCCAGCCCGGCCGCCAGGTCTAACGCCCGCGCTTCCTGACCGGCCTTGAGCGGCGGCGTGAATTCCAGCACCAGCGGGTCCGGCGGCGGATACGGATTGGCACTGCCCTCGCGGTAGGCTTGATCCCAGCGCAGGCGATCCTCTCCTGACATCAGCCCTTGCCTCCGTAGACGGGAATATAGTCGAGCGCATCCGGGACACGACTCATCAAGGCATCGTCGCCCGGCAGCAGCGGCGCATCCGGCCGCCGCCGTCGGCGTTCCAGCAGCGGGTAGGCATCCCGCAGGGCGTCGAAATCCGGCTCCTGCCAGCCCTCCGGGATCGTCAGGCAGCCCAACACAGCGCGGATCATGCGGCCTCCGGCGCTTTCCCAATCCGGCAGATTCGCGCCGCTGACCAGAGCTTGCGCGGCGGCCGCCTGCGATTCGCCGCTGACCCGCTTCATCAGGTCGCCGCTCAACCGGGCGAACATCCGGTTGGCCTGTCCCGCATCCACCCGGCCCGCCATCTCGCGGACATCCGGCGGCAGCGCATCCAACGGCAGCGCCTTGCTCCCTGGCGGTGAGGCCGTCAACGCAGGCGGCAGTCCCTCGCCCGCCAGCGCCGCCCGCAGATGCTCCCGCGTCTGGCCGGGGCGCAGATGAGCGCTCAGCGCCTCCAGCGGATCGGCGGCCGCGCCGTTCACATACACGTTGATCTGCGACTGGCCGTCGCGTAGGCTGGCCTGAAGAACCAGAGTCGTTTGGGATAATTGGCAGAGCAGCGCCGCCTCCGCCTCGCCGAGGATCCGCACCCAGCCGCCGCGTGATGGCGCTGCGAACAGCCGGATAGTTTGCGGGTAGGCTTTGCCGGGCAGCAGCCCGAAGGGATTATACAGGGTGTAACCGAGGTCGGTGAGCGACCGCCGCAGGAGATCGGCGACCGTCGAGGCGTCATCAGAACATGAGAACTGACAGGTCCAGATCGCTGACATACAGCCCCTCGTGTGCAGTGCTGTTTGCAGCATAGCACACGACGCTGCCAAAATCCAGAAAACCAAGCTCGCGCCCCATGCGCCGCTCGGCTTCGGTTTCGCCCGGCAGAAAGACGATCCTGGCCCCGCGTTCCAGCGCCCCCCGCGCCGCCGCGTTCATGATGAGTTGCAGCATGGCCGGGGTGCGGATTTCCCGCAGCAGCGCGATGCATAGGATGTGGGCCGTCTCCCCGTACAGGCTCACGCGGGCCACGCCCGCCGGGAAGCCGTAGCGGTACAGGATGTAATCCACCTGGTCGCCGGTCCGCAACGCCGCCATATCCCGCCCGACCAGCAGCGGTTCCACCCCCAGCGTCAGCACATCGTAGTAGGCGTTGCGGTAGACATACCACCACGCTTCCATGCCGCGATGATCCTGCACCGATTCGATGGCGATGCCGTCCGGCAGCGGCCGTGGTTGGATCGGCGGCGGCACGCGCCCGCCAATCCCGCCGACCTTGTAGATCATGATCGGGACTTCGCGCTCGACTTCCAGGTCGAGCTTCCGCAGCGTCGCCGCCAACTGCGGCGGATACAGTCCCTCGATATACTGGACGCGCGGCGCGCGCCCCAACTGGCCGAGGTACTGGATGCCCTGCTGCATCATCGCGCCCGAAACCCAGGCCGTGTTCTGTCGGGGCGTCACATAGTTCAGATGCGGCAGCACATTGGTCGGGTGATGGTACACCGTCACCATGCCGACCGACTCGCGCACCGCGCCCAACGACTCATGCACCTGTCCCAGATGATCCTGTATCTGGCGAAGGGTCTGGCGCATGTCGCGTTCGTTATCGTCGCGGTTCAAAACCATCGAGGGTTGTGATTGTCCTGAAATTGTCGTGAAACTCATAAAAACATTGTAACCCGCTTTAGGCCAAATGGGATGGGTGCATATTGCAAATTGCCGTGAAAAATTAACGAAATCGCCCCGCGCATCCGCCCTTGCAGGGGCATGATGCATCTCGCCCCGCCTATCCACAACCCCCGTAGGGGTGGTCTTCACCTGGCCGGGGGATTTCATCTCTCGGCCAATCCCCGCCGCCCGCCTTCCCCCTGATCCCCAATCCCCAATCCCTAATCCCTAACTTTCGGGGCGGCAGACCGCCGCGCCCGATGTATAATTGAACGGTGCAGTGTCCTCTACCACCGGAGCCTCCGGCCTGATGCTCGATTCAAATTCCACCAGCACCAACCCCATCAGCGAAATTCAGCGCCTGCGGGCCATGCTCAGCGAAGTCACGCTCGCTTTCCGCAACCAGCAGGACTTGCTCAAGATGCGCGGCCTGAGCCTGCCACCCGAACTGCCCCAAAACCTGGAGGCCCTCGAAAAAGACCTCAAAGGCCTGGAAAAGAGCCTCACCAGCGAAGAAGCCGAACTCGCCCAACTGCGGGCGCTGGCGGCTACGTCTGCCCTCATCAACTCCTCGCTCGACCTCAACGAAGTCCTCAGCAGCGCCATGGATGAGGTCATCAAGCTGACCGGTGCCGAACGCGGCTACATCGTCCTGCTCGAACCGGATACCGGCGAGCGCCGCCTGTATATCGCCCGCGATCCCGAACAGGACGCCCAGGGTTTGGCCTTCCGCGGCAGCAACACTGTCCTCAGCGATGTCCTGGCCTCCGGCCAGCCGCTCCTCACCGATAACGCTTATAAAGACCCGCGCTTCCAGGATCGCCTGACGCTCTCGCAGCACACCCTCCGCTCGGTGATGTGCGCCCCGCTCGTCTACAAGGATCGCGTCACCGGCACGGTCTATGTCGATAACCGTCTGATGGCCGGCGTCTTCAACGACCGCGAGAAGGATGTCCTGGTCGCCTTCGCCAATCAGGTCGCCGTCGCCATCGAGAACGCCCGCCTCTTTGCCCGCGTGCAGAGCAACCTCGACGCCATCACCGAACTCAAAGAGGTCATGTCCAACGTCTTTGGCTCCATCGCCAGCGGCGTCATCACCGCCGACGCGCTCGATACCGTCAACACCTTCAACCGCGCCGCCGCCGATATCCTCGGCTGCCCCCCGGAGAAGGCCATCACCCAGCCGCTCCTCACCGTCCTCCCGGCCATCCATGCCGAGACGACTGCCCACGTCCGCCTGGAAAATCAACGCCAGTCCTTCGAGTCCGAAATGGATACCGAGCGCGGCCGCCGTGTCCTCGGTCTTAAGCTCAGCCCCTTGAAGGACGCCGAAGCCCGCACCCTGGGCGTCGCCGTCGTCGTCGATGACCTCACCGAAATCCGCAAGCGCGAAGGCCAGTTGACCATCCTGCGCCGTTATCTCCCGCCTGGGATGGTCGATAACATCGAGCATATCGCCGGGCTGGCGCTCGGTGGTGAACGCCGCGAACTGACCTGCCTCTACGTCGATGTCCGCGCCCTCTCCACCTTCCCGGATGATCTCCGCCCCGCCCAGAAGATGGAACTGCTCAACGAATACCTTTCGGTCGCCACCGAGTGCATCAACCAGACCAACGGCGTCATCGATAAATACATGGGCACGGAAGTCATGGTGCTGTTCAACACCCAGTTGAACCCCCAGGAAGACCACGCCCTCCGCGCCCTGGATACCGCCCTGCTGCTGCGCGAAGCTTTCGTCAAGCTCTACGAGTGGCAGGAAATCGCCCCCGACCCGCACTACTACCGCGTCGGCATTCACAGCGGCGAGGCCACCACCGGCAACGTCGGCAGCCTCAGCCGCCGCGATTTCACCGCCCTCGGCGATAGCATCAATCTCGCCCACCGCCTCTTGGAAAACGCCAACCCCGGTCAGATCATCCTCAGCGAGACCTGCCTGGACTACATGCGCCGTCCGCCGGGCCAACTCCCCGCCGATGTCGCCTTCCGCGAACGAGACCCCATTACCGTCAAGGGACGCCAGCAGGCCACCGCCATCTACGAGGTATTCCGCACATGAGCCAGGAATTCTGGATTCCCGCCGAAGACGATACCGCCCGGCTGCGTGCCGTCCGCCTGAGCGCCGGCGAGCAGATCCGCCAGTTGACCCAGCGCGCCAATGAGGTGCTGGAGATGGTCCGCAGCCAGCGTGACCTCCTCCGCCAGCGCGGGATGAACCTGCCGCCCGGTTCCCTGGAGAGCCTCAAGACCTTCAAGTCGCAGGTGGATCGCCTCCAGAACACCATCGCCGGGACGCTGACCGAACTCAAGCAGCTCCGCGCCCTGGCGAACACCACCTCGCTCATCAACTCCTCGCTGGATACCGCCGATGTCCTCAACCAGGTCATGGATACCGTCATCCAGATCACCGGCGCCGAGCGTGGTTACATCGCCCTCATCGACCGCGAAACCGGCCAGATGGACTTCCCCGTGCGCCGTGGCATCGACCGCGAACAGATGGAAAGCAGCGATCTGGTCGTCAGCACCTCCATCGTCAAAGAAGTCGCCAGCAGCGGCAAAGGCGTCCTCACCGAAAACGCCAGCAAGGACGACCGCTTCCAGGGGCATCAGAGCGTCATCGGCTTTCAGCTTCGCAGCATCCTGGCCGTCCCCCTCAAAGTGCGCGATTCGGTCATCGGCGTCGTCTACTGCGACAACCGCATCATCGAGGGCATCTTCAAGCCCCACGACCTGAATCTCCTGGAAGCCTTCGCTAACCAGGCCGGCGTCGCCATCGAGAACGCCCGCTTGTTCGAGGATTTACGCGCCCGCATCGCCCAGGTCACTGAAGCCCGCGACCTCATGACCCGCATCTTCGACTCCATCGTCAGCGGCGTCATCACCATCAGCC
The DNA here is from genome assembly GCA_016788965.1 of Anaerolineae bacterium. Taxonomy (GTDB): domain Bacteria; phylum Chloroflexota; class Anaerolineae; order Aggregatilineales; family Phototrophicaceae; genus CFX2. The sequence continues at coordinate 6,173 of JAEUQZ010000049.1, forward strand.
GCGACGACCGCATCACCGATTCCAATGCCGCCGCCGAGTCGATCCTGCGACTGCCGCCGGAGGCCGTCTTGCAGCAGCCCGTGGCGTCAGTGTTGTCGATGCTCGGCGACACCTTCATGACCGCCCTCCGCCGCGTCCGCGAGGCCGGAACCCAGGAACGCCTGGAGGTCAACCCCACGCTGGCCGATGGCAGCCGCATCTGGGCGGTGACGCTCAGCCCGCTCCGCGATGCCCAGGGCGAAAGCCAGGGCATCGTCATGGTGCTGGATGACCTCACCGAGAGCCGCCGCCGCGAAGAACAGTTGGGCATCGCCAGCCGCTACATGAAACTCGGCCTGGAAACCCTCAGCGATGTCGATGTCCTCAGCACCGGCGGCGAAGAGCGCGAAATCAGCGTCTTGCATTCCGACGTGCGCGGCTTCACCACCTTCAGCGAGCAGCTTGCCCCGGAAAAGCTGATGGAGATCATCAACAGCTACATCAGCCTGTCCAGCGATGCCATCAATCTCTACGACGGCATCGTCGATAAATACATGGGCGATGCCGTCACCGGACTCTTCAACACCAGCTTCAACCCCCAGGAAGACCACGCCCTCCGCGCCGTTCGTGCCGCCATGAGCATGAAGTACGACCTGCTGGCGCTGCACGAAGTCCTGCCCGAAGAGCAGCGCCTCTTCTACGGCATCGGCGTCCATACCGGCATGGCCGTCCTGGGCAATATCGGCGGGGTGGATCGTAAGGAGTTCGGCGCGCTCGGCGACGCGCCCGATCTGGCGAAGCTGCTCCAGGAGAACGCCCAGCGCGGCGAAGTCCTCATCAGCCAGGAAACCTACGACGCGGTGAAGGACTACTACGAGTGCGAAGCCCTCGAACCGCGCAAAACGAAGGACTATCCCGGCTTCACCGTCATGTACCGCGTCCTCCGCCACAAACGCCGCTGATCGTCCCTCTTGATAACGGCCGCTCGCTCCCCTCAAACACCGCCTCCGTAGGGAGGCCATTCTTGGCGTCCCATATGCACCACGTTAAGCGTATTGCACCCCGGCGCGGGCTGAATTCTTTTGCCCTCGATCCCAAATGGGAGGCTTTAGAGTGTCCAGACCTCGCTTGACCATTTAGAACTTCACTCCAGCAGCCTCATTTGGATGCTTCGATAAATTGACTGAGGACGTGGAGATCATGCGGAGGAGGTGGGGGCAGAGTGCCCTTGCCAAGCCGGGCGCGTCCGACTACTATCGGCGGGAGCAACAGAGGATGTGAAACGATGGACTTTATCGATCTGCGGAGTGATACCGTCACCTGGCCGACGCCGGAAATGCGCGAGGCGATGGCGAATGCGCCAGTGGGTGACGATGTGTACGGCGAGGACCCGACGGTCAACCAGTTGGAGGCGGAATCGGCGGCGATGCTGGGTAAAGAAGCCGGTTTGTTCGTCACCAGCGGGACGATGGGCAATGTGACGGCGGCGCTGACGCACTGCGGGCGCGGCGAGGAGATGATCGTCGGGCGCGAGGCGCATATGTTCCGCTACGAGGCGGGCAGCAGCGCGGCGCTGGGGGGCATCCACCCGCACATCATCGATGTGCAGCCGGATGGGACGCTGCCGCTGGAAGCGCTCCGGCGGGCGATCCGAGGGGATAACGAGCATTTCCCGCGGACGAAACTGATCTGCCTGGAGAACACGCAGGGGACGATTGGCGGCATTCCGATCAGCGCGGCGTATACCGTCCAGGTCGGGGAGATCGCCCGCGAACACGGGCTGCGGATGCACATCGACGGGGCGCGGATTTTCAACGCGGCGGCGGCGCTGGGGGTTCCGGCGCGGGAGTTGGTGGCTCCGGCGGACAGCGTGTCGTTCTGTTTGTCGAAGGGGCTGTGCGCCCCGGTCGGATCGGTGCTGGTAGGATCGAAGGCGTTCATCCACGAAGCGCGGCGCATCCGCAAGTCGCTGGGCGGGGGGATGCGGCAGGCGGGAATCCTGGCGGCGGCGGGGCTGATCGCGGTGCGGAAGATGACGACGCGGCTGCATGAGGATCATGCCAATGCGTGCCGGTTGGCCGAGGGGCTGGCGGCGATCCCGCACCTGAACATCGACGTAAGCCGGGTGCAGACCAACATGCTGTTCTTCGACCTGGAGGAGAGCGCCCCGGTGAGTCCGGCGGCGTTCAGCCAGCGGCTCAAGGAAGAAGCCCGCGTGGTGATCGGGCCGTATCCGGGGTATACGCGGCGATTCCGCATGGTGACGCATTACTGGATCACGCCGGAGCGGGTGGAACAGACGCTGGAGGCAGTCCGGCGGGTGCTGGCATGAGTCCGACGATTTATCCCGACCCAACCCCACCGCAGCGGCCTGATCCGACGCCGCGGCCTCCGCCTGATCCAACGTACTTAGAGGAAGAGGCGGATTGGGAGTCGCCGTTTGCCAGCAAGCTGCGCCGCGAGCAGGGGGCGGTGCATTATCGCGGGACGACCAGCGACCCGGTGTTCGGCTATCTGGTGACGGTGGCGCTGGGGATCGGGCTGATGCCGCTGATCCCGGATAATGCCGATCTGCGCTACACGCTGGTCTGGACGGTGATGGCGGGGTTCGGGGTGCTGGCCTGGCTGCTGGGGACGAGCGCGCGCATCTGGACGGAATCGCTGGAGAATTTGACGTGGGGGGTGGTGTTCGGGCTGATCGTGGGCCTGCCGATGCTGATCGTCGGTGGGGCGACGCTGCAAGAGACGGCGCAGCGGCTCTTCGCCGGGATGTCGCTCGGTTCGATCCTGGCGTTCCTGGTGTTCGTCATCCCGCTGGCGGAGACGCTGTTCTTCCGGGGGGTGCTGCAAGAAGGCCGCCCGTTCTGGCTGGTGAGCGTGCTGAGCAGTTTGTGGTCGTTCGTGGTGTTCTTCCCGATGCTGGATGTGCGGCGCTATCCTGGCCCGGCGCTGATTATCGGCACGGCCCTGGTGATGATGAATGTGATCTACGCTTACGTGCGGCGGCGGAATGGCTTGGCGGCGGCGTGGTTGTGCCAGATCGTCATCCACCTGCTGCTGCTGTTCCTGCCGCTGCTGTAATGTGGAGATTGAATTATGCCCAGTGTGACGATGCCATTTATCCTGTCGGCGATCAGTTCGGTGACGACGGGGGTGTTCGCGTTCATCGTGCTGCGGCGGTGGTGGGGGAAGCGCCGCCCGCATCTGCTGGCGTGGGGGATCGGGCTGGCGATGTACTGCGTGGGGACGTTGGCGCAGGTGGTGCTGTACACGGTGTGGAGTCCGGTGGCGTTCGCGCTGTGGTATTGGTGCGGGGCGCTGATGGTCGCGCCGTGGCTGGGCCAGGGGACGGTGTATCTGCTGCTGCGAAAGGGGAACATTGCCCGGAACATCCAGATGGCGCTGATCCTGGTGGGGGTGATGACGCTGCCGTGGACGCTGCTGCTGACGCCCTTCAACGAGAAGGCCTGGGAGCCGGGCGCGGACATGACCGAGATTTACCGGGATCAGGTGGCCGCCGACGGCACGGTGATCCGCGAGGGGATCATGGCGGGGTCGGCGCGGGGGACGGTGCGGTTCTTCTCGCCGATCATGAATGTGTGGGGGACGATTGCGCTGGTGGGCGGGGCAGTGTACTCGGCGTGGATATTCCGCCGCAAGCAGATCATGCGGAACCGGGTGATCGGCAACTGGCTGATCGCGGCGGGCGGATTGCTGCCGGCGCTGGGCGGGGCGCTGATCCGGCTGGGGGATCCGTCGTACAAATACCTGGGCGAGATGCTGGGGGCAGTGCTGATCTTCGCGGGGTTCTGGCTGGCGACGCACGCGGTCGAGGATTAGGCGATCAAATATGAATTGAACCACAGAGACACAGTGGCCCACCCCCGATAAAGTAGAGTACACGACTGGATCAGGCAGTATCGTCCACCGTCAAACATCGAGACTGCCAGTGTGAAGGAACTGTCAGCACGGGTACGCCAGTTGGAACGGCATCTGGCGATGCGCCAGGGGCAGATTGAGGTGCTAAGAAGCCATAGGCTCTCTCACGGGCGGATGAGGGCCAGGACGTGTTCCAGGCGCTTGAGGTCATGCGAGAGCAGCCGCGCCACTGCGCGACCACAGCGCACCAGGAAGGCGTAGCGATCCTCCTGCCGTTCATGCTGCCAGGCCGCATAACGGATGGCCGCCGCCAGCAGATCGTCCGAGGGAACTTCCGCCGCGTTCAGCACCAGCGTGAAGAAATCCTGCCGCTGGGTGAAGGCAATGACCACATCCCGCGAACACAACTCCACCGCCGACAGACTCATCGGGGGGCGCGGCGGCAGGCTGTGATAGGTGCTGCCGTCTTCATAGACCGAGCCGACGTTGAGGACGCTGATCTCCATCGGAACCATGCGGTTTTCGCGCTGGTCACGCAGGATGTTGTCGTTGACCGCATCGGCCATGACCAGTTCGTTGACCAGCAGATCGTCCTTGATCTCGACAGCGTAGATCAGGCCGATGACGCGAATGGCGTTTTCGTTGGCGATGGGAACGCTGACGAACGCGCCGAAATCGTGCTTGTTATCGACCCGGTTGCTCTGGGTTCCGAAGGCGAATCCCCGCGTGCTGGCGCGGAGTACCCGCCCAACCATCCATTCATCCCGTGCTTCGACCATCATCGCCATCCTGTCATCGGGCGCGGCCTGCCGCGCCCCTACATCTCGTGGGGCCGTTTGAGGCTGCGGGCCAGCCGCTTGCCAAACAGCTTGGCCGAAAAGACCATCGGATCGACATCCGGGCGGTTCAGTCGCCATTCCAGCCGGATCATCTCTTCGAGCTTGCGCTTGTCCTGGCTGGAAACCACCGCCAGTTCATCCGCCCGTGTCAGCGCATAGGGATAGGGATTGCGTCCCTGCAAAGCGCACTGCGCCACGATCAGCCCGTGCAGTTGATCGACCGACCGCCGATCCCGCGCCACCCACATCGGCACATCGATGCGGGCGATGGCCGACTGGTAGCCGCTGGCGACTTTCACGTAGAAGAAAGCGATTTCGTAGCTCTTCCCGCGCTGGCGGTATTTCAGGTTGCGCGGCGAGTTCTGCACCATCAGGGCGGAGCGTTCGCCCGGCTCCAGCAGCACATTGAACAGATCGATATCCTTCAGCCCTTCCAATTCGCCGGAGCCGAAATCGCTGCCTTTGAGCTGCTCGTCGTCCAGGCTGAGGAGATGCAGCAGGCGGATCACCAGCCGGCTGCGCGTTGGGTTATCGACATAGCCGGCCAGCAGCGCCTCGGCGTCATGCAGGTGAACCAGCGCCGCCTGATACTTCTTCATCATCTCGATGTGATCGGTGACATCCGCGCTGGCCCAGAACATCAGGTGATTGTCATACAGCGCCACCAGCGGAACACCCTGCCCGCGCAGTTCCCAGGCGGCATTGCCGAGTTCCTGCATTTCCCGCAGCGTGCGCTGGGCGTCGATGGTGCGGCTGCTGACCACGCGCTTGCCGCGATCCCGCACCCGCTCCGGGTGATAGACCAGCCGGGGGAGGGTCTGCTGCTGCGGCGTCCGCATCTCGCCGTGATGATAGACGAACAGGCCGACGTTGGTCAGGTAGTAGGGAATGCGCCACTGCTCGCTCGGATACACCTGCGAACCGTCGGCGGCGATGACGATAGCCCGTTCGGGCACGGGCGGCGGTGGGTAGACTTGGCAGATCGGTTCGTGGTATTCGGGATCGAGCGGAGCCGCGCCGCGATACCCGCTGATGTCCGGGCTGCGAACCTGCTCGATGCGGCGGTGAATGGCGTCGAGGTCACTGGCGGCCTGGAAGCGTTCCAGCGCCATGTGCAGGCGGTCGTTCTGGTCGAAGTCCAGTTCCTGGAGCATCCGCCCCATCTTGCGGATCTGTTCGACCAGTTTGTTGAATTCCAGCGCCAATGCCACCTCATCGCAAACATACCAGTTTCTAACGATGCTTAGGGTAGCACTGACGTTCTACCGTGTCAAGCAGCCTGCGTGGGATGGGGTCATCGAGACCGCGCCGCATCCCGCCGTGGGCGTGAATCACCCCACGGGAAGCCCTTTCCCGTGCCATCCCGACTCAATTCTTAGCACAAATGTGCTAATTCATACATTTTTCGGTTACAGACCGTGGTACTTTCAGCATTTTCTTGCTGCAAACGGGATCGGTTGTTGTTATACTGGGTGGACTGGTTTTACCACTCAAATGCGCGCGCAAAATAACGGTTGTTTGAGGGGTCCGTTTTTCTTGGGTCAATCACCAGGGTGGAGAGCCAGTCATGACCTTCTACGAGACGTTCGAGGGCGTCCAGATCGGTCGCACCGAAGAGATCGTTTTCGCCGGGGCCGGCGTGCGTCTTTCGGGGCAGATCGACTACCCGGATACAATCCCCTACGGCAGTACCTATCCCTTGATGTTCATTCTCCATCATGCCGGGTGCGATGACCGCGAAGGTTATCGCCACTTCGCCGAGTCGGCGCTCGCCAGCGGGTGGGCGGTTTTCCGCTGGGATAAACGCGGGACGGGACGCAGCGGCGCGGGCGGACTTGGCTCGACCACCCAGGATTCGGTGTTGGCCTACGAAGTCGCCCTCGACCAGCCGCACATCGACCGCCGCCGCGCGGTGATCCTGGCGCAGGATGCCGGCACAGGACTGCTGGGCAGTTCCTTCGGCCTGTTCGCGCGGGTCCATGCCCCTTATGGCGTCGTGCTGGCGACCAACGTCCTCGACGAAGCGGCTATCTCTGCCATTCAGTGCCGCCTGCTGATCCTGATGGGGCAGCACGATTGGAATCCCTGGCAGAAGTACGGCAAAGCCGTCAGCGAAATCCACAGTCAGGCCCTCGACTACGGCGCAGCCTATTACGTCGCCCCCCACGCCGACCGGATGCTGATCGATCCCCGCACCGGCCGTTTCCACTATGGAGCCAATAACGCCCTGCAAGATTGGCTGCGGAGCATTTGACCACCTTTCAGGTTGACCTCAGCGGACACACAGCCGTCGTCACCGGAGCGGGCGCGGACGTAGGCCGCGCCATCGCGCTCGCCTTAGCGCAGTCGGGCGCGGCCGTGGTCGTCAATGACCTGAACCCGGATCGTGTCGAGGCCGTCACGCAGGAGATCATGGCTGCGGGTGGGCGGGCATTCGGTTGGCAGGCCGATGTTGCCAACCGCTTCCAGGTCGGCTCCATGATCGAAGCCGCCCGCGATCAGTTCGGGCGGATTCATATCCTGGTGAATGCCGCCGGCGCGTTCAAGGTCGGGCCGATGGCGAAGCTGGATGAATGGGACTGGCGGCGGCTCCTCGATGTCAACCTGACGGGAACCTTCTTCTGCTGCCAGCTCCTCGGACGGGTGATGGCCGAGGAAGGCGGCGGCATCATCGTCAACCTCGCCGCCAGCGCCGGGCATCCCAACCCGCTGCCGGATGGCGTCGGCTACGTCGCCAGCAAGAGCGGCTTGATCGGCATGACGCGCCAGTGTGCCCGCGAATTCGCCCCGCTGGGCATCCGCGTCAATGCCGTCTGCCCCGGCAATCTGGCGCTGGACGACGCCCCAGAAGGAACGCCCGCCAACGCCCAGGGGCGCTATGGCACGCCCGACGAGGTGGCCGGCGTGGTGCTGTTCCTGTGTTCGGATGCCGCCCGCTTCATCACCGGGCAGGCCATCAACGTCGATGGCGGCGAGAACATGCCCTGACCACTCTCGGCAACGATAAAGCTCACCACAGAATCCCGACAAAGGACATACGCCCTGCACCCGCCCCCCGGCTAGGATAGACTGCGGAGGTTCGAGGCGGTTGTTTCCTCCCCGCCCCATCCCCGTCAATGATTCTTGGTGAGATTGAGCAATCCCTATGCCCACACACCTGTCCGACACCGAACTGAGCGATCCGCGCCTGCTGCTGAACACGCTGCACCGCCTGCGCCAGGCCATCCTCGACGAAGGCATGGCGACCTATGCCCGCTGGCGACCCACCATCGACCGGCCGCCCTTCCGCATCAGCGCCCTCAACCTGGCCTACTACCTCGCCCTGCGCGGTCGTGATCTGCGCCCGATCCAGACCGCCCTGATGCCCTGGGGGCTGTCGTCGCTGGGGCGCATCGAATCGCGGGTCATGCCCAACCTCGACGCCGTGATCGCCACCCTGAGCGATATTGCCGGGGACGGCTCCGCCGCGCACCCGCGGCTGAGCCTGTTCTTCCGGGGCGAGCGTCTGCTGCGCCGCCAGACCGAAGAGGTCTTCGGCCCGCCGCCCCCGAACCGCCGCGGTCACATCATGGTGACGATGCCCTCCGAGGCCGCCGCCGATTACAGCCTCGTGCGCGATCTGCTGGCGCGGGGCATGAACGTCATGCGGATCAATTGCGCCCATGATGGCCCGGACGCCTGGGCCGCCATGATCGAAAATCTGCGCCGCGCCGAGGCCGAAACCCGCCGCCGCGCCCGTGTAGCGATGGACCTGGGCGGGCCGAAAATCCGCACGACCCAGGTACTCGCTCCCGATGGCGAGCGACTCAAGGTGGGTGACCGCTTCCGGCTGACCTGCGACAAACCCCAGGCCGATAAGCACTTCCCCTTCCAGACAAGCTGTACCCTGCCTGAAATCTGCCGCCAGGTGAAGGTCGGCGCGGCCGTCTGGGTCGATGATGGCAAGCTGGGGGCGCAGGTCGAGGCCATCCACCCCGAAGGGCTGACCCTGCGCGTGACTCACGCCCGGCTCAAAGGCGAATGGCTCCGCCCGGAAAAAGGCCTGAATTTCCCCGACACCGATCTGAGCCTGCCTGCCCTGACCGATAAAGACCTGCAAGACCTCGACTTCGTGGCGAAGCACGCCAACATTGTCCATTACTCCTTCGTCCAGGAAGTCGAAGATATCGTCATGCTCCAGCGGGCGCTGGCCGAGCGCATGACCCGCCTGGATCGGATCGCCCTCGTCGCCAAGATCGAAACCCAGCGTGCCGTCCGCAACCTGCCCGAACTGATCGTCCAGGCCGCTGGCAAACAGCCCTTCGGCGTCATGATCGCCCGCGGCGATCTGGCCGTCGAGATCGGCTACCAGCGCCTCGCCGAAATGCAGGAGCAGATACTGTGGCTGTGCGAAGCCGCCCACGTCCCGGTCATCTGGGCGACGCAGGTGCTGGAGCAGTTGGTCAAGAAGGGGCGGCCTTCCCGCGCGGAGATGACCGACGCGGCCATGGCCGAACGCGCCGAGTGCGTCATGCTCAACAAAGGTCCCTACATCCGCGAGGCCGTCACCATCCTGGACGATGTGCTTCAGCGGATGCAGGCCCACCAATCCAAGAAAACCGCGCAGCTTCGCGCGCTGCGCTCCTGGCAGTCCATGTAACTTTCAGGCCGCCTTCTGCGTATATCAGGTAGATTACACTTCACCTGAAACAAGGGGGCAAGTCACATGTCCAGCACACGCGATCCGGTCACGTATGAGTTAGCCGATGTCGGCACGCGCTTTCTGGCGCTGCTGATCGACGGCATCATCCTGGGCGCGATCACCGGCATTCTGGTCGGCGGCGGCCGCGATGCCGGCGCCGGGCTGAGTTTCATCATCAATCTGGCCTATCACTGGTACTTCCTGACGCGGCAGAACGGCCAGACCCTCGGCAAGCAGATCATGAAGATCCGCGTCGTCAAGGTAGACGGCACGCCCATCAGCGATGGCGATGCCATCATCCGCTACATCGGCTACATCATCAACAGCGCCGTCGCCATGATCGGCTGGCTCTGGGCCTTCTGGGACGAAAACAAGCAGGGTTGGCACGACAAGCTCGCCCGCACCTATGTCGTCAAGGTCGGCTGAGCCACGGCGATCTTCCACTCAAAGGACAGCCCCCAGGTGGGGCTGTTCTCTTTTGGGGAACCGGAACTTTCGGTACACTGGATGCAAACCATTCAAGAGGGAACCCACCATGAACGTCGAGCGTGACACCTCCAGCACCACCTATGAACTGGCCTCGGTCGGTGCGCGCTTCATCGCGCTTATCATCGACAGCATCATCCTGCTGATCGTGAGCGTGTTCATCGGTCTGTGTGTTCTCACGCTCATCCCCTCGGATAGCTTTGCCACCGTCTTCGGACTGGCGCTGAACATCGGCTACAACTGGTATTTCATCGCCCGGCGCGGCGGCCAGACCCCCGGCAAGAGCGCCATGGGCATCCAGGTCATCAAGACCGACGGCAGCGCCATCACCGATACCGATGGGTTGATCCGCGCCATCGGCTCCTATGTCAGCAGCATCCCCCTGCTGCTCGGCTTCATCTGGGCCTTCTTCGACGCCAACAACCAGACCTGGCACGACAAGATGGCGAACACCTACGTCATCATCGATCCCAAACGCCGCACCGTGACGCTGTAGGCCGAAGCTGGTCTTTCGTAGAATGGCTGAGAACTTCAGGCAGGCTGGTCAGTTAGTTTTCTGGCGCACTGCCGATCTGACCGTCAGATGATTTGTTGGCCGGACGAACCACCTCGCCGAAGAACTTGGTGATATCTTCCTGGCGAATCTGCGTCATGTGGTCGTGAAAGATGGGAAAAGCTCCCTTGTAATCCTTGTTGGCGACGAACTTCTCATACGTGCTGCCTGACAACGCGATGAAGGCCCAGATTTCGTTCAGGTATCGCTCGGTAATCAGGCGATAGTGCCGCCAGCGTTCTTCAGGCCGCCGGAACTGATAGACAGCCGTCAATACCGCGACGAAAATGCCCGCCAGACTGATCACCAGACGGTTGGCTTCCGCGTCATTGTTCGCCAACACCGGGATGATGACCCCCAGGATGATCTGCCACCAGCGGATGATCTCGTTGGCATCACGTTCGCGGGTGGAGCGGTCATTGGTCCATCTCACCTGATCCAGCCAGTTATCGATGATAATGCTCTTCTGGGTCTCGTCCAGATCGAGAGAACGAACGGTAGCTTTGATGCCGTCATTCATGTCCCGGTTGTAGTGGTCATCCTGGATCGAGGTATGAGTCGCCGAGGGCAGCAGGATGTAGGGGGTTTTGAAAATCAGGAAAATCAACGCCTGAATGGTGTAGAAAAAGCTTTTTGCGATATCCCAGAAGTATTTCCAGATTTTGCTCAGCAGTGGTTCCGGCTGATTCGACGCGGGCTTTGGGGGATCAGTTTGTGGAGCACCAGTTTGGGTTGCAGCCGTATCCTTGGACTCATCGGACATGATGAAACTCCTCAGTAGTTATGGCAAAACCAGTACAGCGACTTCACATCATCTTATATGACAACAAGATGGAGGTCAATCAAACTGGACAGAGTGACAGAGCCTTGCATTTCAAGTGTCGGCAAAGGGGTCTTGTACGCCACACTCCCACCCATTCCCGTAGCATATGATGTGCCAAACTCATGTTGGCATCAAGTGAAGTGCAGCTACCCCAAAAGATGAAATGCACCCGGACACAGTGAACACATTTCACTTGTGAGGCACACAATTCTCAGATGCCAGGAATGGCGTTCCAGACTTGAACCCACCCCCTCCTTATGATATTGGCGTTCTTGGCGTCTGTGCGAAGCCTCCCTCATGAATTTTGACGAGCAGGTTCGGTAATGCGTATCGAGGTTCGTAGGGGCGGACTAAGGGCGTCTTCGCCCGCATGTCCGCCCGCCCACGACCGATATTGCCTGTCAAACCTCA
>JAEUQZ010000004.1 GCA_016788965.1 Anaerolineae bacterium
GACGGTGTTTTTGAGTAGGTGGAATACGGCGGACGGGCAGAAGCCCGTCCCTACGAAGACCCTGTTTGCGGGGAGCGAGCGACTGAGCTATCTGGCCCCGCGTCCACATGATCGGAGCGGGGCCGGATGGTCGGTGGACGGTGAAGTCAGGCGCTCCGGTCGCCGACGATCTGGACGCGGACGGTGCGGGTACGCGGGCGGGTGATGTCGAAATCGACGAAGTAGATGCGCCCGTGTTCGCCTAACTCGGTATGGCCCTGGATGAGGGGGATGGACTGCGAGCGGCCCAGCAGGGCGGATCGCAGATGTGCATCGGTGTTGAGCGTCCAGGCGGGCGGCTCCTGGAAGTGTTCCCAGCAATAGGCCACACACTTGGGGCCGGGGTGCATATACTGGCCTTCTTTGCGGCACTGGGGGAAGATTTTTTCCAGGCCGTCGAGCATGTCCTGGTGGAGGTACTTGATGCCGAAGTAGGTCTCGTCGTGGGCGTCTTCCTGGACGAAGACGCTGCAGGTGGTATGCTGCGAGAAGACGAGGACGATGCCATCGGTGATGCCGGAGCCGGCAGCGATGTCTTTCACCCGGTCGGTGACATCGACGAAGGCGGGGAGCATTCCGGTTTCGATGTCGAAGGTTTCATGATGGACAGCCATGATCTTGTTTATCCTCCTGATGCGCGTTTGGCCTTGACGCTCTTGGCGAGATCAGTCGGGAAGAGCGGGTTGGGGACATCAAACGAGAAGTGGCGGAAGACCTCATCGCCGATGATTTTCCAGACGAGGGGCGTGCCGCGCGGGATGAGGTAGATGCAGGGGGCTTCGACCAGGATGGTCTTCTTCACTTCCAGGCTGGGGGGCTGGTAGAAGGTGATTTCGGCTTTGCCTTTGGTCACGAAGTCGAGTTGATCGACCCAGGTCGTCCAGCGGTATTCGTAACCGGGGAAGAAATCCTCGAAGACGACCTGGCAGCAGGGTTCATCGATGCCGACGCCGCACATGCGCTGAAGCGCGCCGCCGAGGAATTCGCTGGGCAGCGGCTCAATCGAGTCGAGGTCGTCATCATCGACCTTGTAGTATTGGAACTTGGAATAATTGACTGGATACATCTGTCAGGCTCCTTTTCGATAACGATCAGATGGACGAAGAGAGGACGATCAGCCGACTCCTTCCAACGCGGGCAGGACGTGACACCAGGCCTGATGACCGGGCGAGATGGTCGCGGCAGAAGGGTCCTGCTCGAAGCAGCGGGATTCGGCATAGGCGCAGCGGGTGTTGAAGCGGCAGCCGCGCGGAATGGCGTAGGGCGAGGGGATTTCGCCTTTGAGGGCAGGCTGGCGCTGCTTCTCGGTCTCGATGCTAGGGTGCGCTTTGAGCAGCGCGGCGGTATAGGGGTGGCGCGGATGGGCGAAGACCTGGGCGGTGGGGCCGGTCTCGACGATGCGGCCTAAGTAGAGGATGGCGACCCGGTCGGATAGCTGGGCGATGACGGATAGCTGGTGGGAGATGAAGATCATGCCCAGGCCGAGTTCGCGGATGAGGTCGGCAAACAGGTTGAGTATCTGCGCCTGGATGGAGACATCGAGGGCGCTGACGGCTTCGTCGGCGATGATGATGCGCGGGCGGAGGGCTAAGGCGCGGGCAATAGCGACGCGCTGACGCTGCCCGCCGGAGAGGGCGCGTGGGCGGAGGTCGGCGGCGGTCTGGGGCAGGCCGACGCGCTCCAGGAGTTCGCGGATGAGGCTGTCTTTGCCAGCGGGGTCGATCAGGCCGTGAACGAGGGCGGGTTCGCTGATGGCATCGCGGACGCGCATCCGGGGGTTGAGGGAGGTGTAGGGGTCCTGGTAGATCATCTGCACATCGCGGCGAATGTGGCGCAGTTCTATTCCGCTGGACGACAGGACATCGCGGTCATCAAAGAAAACCGAGCCATGATCCGGCGTTTCCAGGCGGACGATGCAGCGGGCCAGGGTGGTCTTGCCGCTGCCGGATTCGCCGACGATCCCCAGGACTTCGTTGGCATTGAGGGCAATCGAGACATTATCGAGGGCGGTCAAGCGTGGAGCGGTTTTGCCGCGCATCTGGTCGGCCAGCGAGCGTTTGCCCGCGTAGGTCTTGACGAGTCCGGTCACGGTCAGCAGGGCGGGGGATGGGTTGGTGGTCACGGCGGCACTCAATTCACCATTGGACAGGCGGAACCGTGTCCCGGCAAGGCATGATCCAGGATGACCGGAATTGACGCGCAGTCTGGCCGGACGAATGGGCAGCGGGCCTGGAACGGGCAGCCATCCGGCAGGGTGGCGAGGTTAGGCGGTTGGCCGGGTATTGAACTGAGCGGGCGGCGCTCGGAGATGGCTTCGAGCTTGGGAATAGCGGCCAGCAGACCGCGCGTATAGGGGTGGCGGGGGCTGTGGATCACGTCGCGGGCTGGGCCGGACTCGACGATTTTCCCGGCGTACATCACGGCGATGACATCACAGTTCTGGGCAACCACGCCGACATCGTGCGACACAAGGATCATGGACATCCCGGACTCTTCTTTCAGGCGGGCCAACAGACTCAGAATTTGATCCTGGATGGTCACATCAAGGGCGGTGGTGGGTTCATCGGCCAGCAGCAGATCGGGCTGGGCGGAGATGGCGATGGCGATCATGACGCGCTGGCGCATCCCGCCGCTGAGTTGGTGCGGGTAAAGCTGGAGGCGTTCGCGCGGGGAGGGGATGCCGACGTGATCGAGCAGTTCTACGGCGCGGTCGGCGGCGGCTCTGGCGGAGAGATCGAGCTTGATCCTGAGCGTCTCGGTGATCTGGCTGCCGATGGTGAAGACTGGATTAAGGCAGGAGGTAGGGTCCTGGAAGATCATGGCGATCTCTTTGCCGCGAATCTTCTCGATCTCGCGGCGGCGGAGCGTCCGCAAGTCCTGGCCTTTCCAACGGATGCTGCCGGAGACGACTTCGCCCGGATAGGGAACCAGTCCGAGGATCGAGCGCAGGGTGACGCTCTTACCGCAGCCGGATTCGCCTAACAGCCCCACGGTCTGGTTGGTCTGTACGTCCAGGTGGATGCGGTCTGCCGCGAGGAAAACCCCGCGCGAATCGGCAAAGCCGATGGACAGGTCGCGGACTTCCAGGAGGGGGCGATGGTTAGGGGCGGCGGTCATGATGCCCCTCCTTCACCCAGGCGATCCGCCAGACCATCGCCGATCAGGCTGAAGCCAACGCCGACCAACACGATGACCAGACCGGGCAGGGTGGACATCCACCAGGCGTTGAAGAGGTTCTTCTGCCCCTGGGCGACCATCTCGCCCCATTCGGGGGTGGGGGGCGCGACTCCGAGGCCGAGGTAAGACAGGGCGGCCAGAGTGAGGATGTTGAGGACGATATCGGACATCGAGAAGACGAGGTTGGAGCGGAGCAGATTGGGGATGCTGTGAACGAAGATGATGCGGCTGGTGCTATAGCCGAGGGTCTGGGCGTTGAGGATGTACTGCTGCTCGCGCAGCGCGAGCATTTCGCCGCGCGTCAGGCGGGCATAGAGCGCCCAACTGACGACCAGCACGCCGATATAGGCTCCGGTCAGGCCGGGGCCGGTGATGGCGGTGATGGCGAGGATGAGGACGATGAACGGGAAAGAGATCACCAGATCGACCACGCGCATGATGATGGTATCGAGCAGGCCGCCGAAATAACCGGAGAGCGCGCCGATCACCAAGCCGATGACCAGCGAGAGGTAGGTAGTAATGATGCCGAAGGTGAGGTCTACCTGGCCGGCATAGAGGACGCGGGTGAAGATGTCCCGACCGAGGTCATCTGTGCCGAAGAGATGTTCTGAAGACGGCGGCTTGAGGGTGTTGAAGAGGTCGGTGGTGTTCGGATCGGGCAGCCCCAACAGGGGCGCGGCGAAGCTGAGCAGGGTGATGGTCACGACGATGACAATGCCGGCCCAGAGCGTGACGGCCGACCAACGGCGCTCGGAGAGCGACCGCCGCTGGAGCCGCTGCCAGGCGCGGGCGGGGATATGGGGGTGGGAAGAGAGCAGGTCTCTCATAGGCGAATCCGGGGGTCGAAGACCGCATAGGAAAGATCGACGATCAGGTTGGTGAAGACGACCACGACGCCGAAGACCAGCGTCAGGGCGATGATCACCGGGTAGTCGCGGGACACGATAGACGTGACCAGGAGTGTCCCCAGGCCGGGGATGGCGAAGACGTTTTCGATGACGACCGTGCCGGAAATCAAGAAGCCGACGTTGACGCCGAGGACGGTTATCATGGCGATGAGCGAATTGCGGAGGACGTGCCTGTAAAGGACTCGCGCTTCGCTGAGGCCACGGGCGCGGGCGGCTTCGATGAAGTCGGCGGTCAGGGTTTGAATGAGGCTGGCGCGGAGACTGCGGAGCAGCACGGGGGCCAGATACAGGCCGATACTGATCGAGGGCAGGGTGAGACTGACAATTGTGCCCCATAACCCGTCCCTCAAGCCGGAGGTGGGGAAAAGCTGCAAGCGGATGCTGAAGAGCAGCACCAGCAGCAGCGCCGTCCAGAAGGCGGGCATGGCGAAGGCGATGGTGGTGAAGAGGCGCACGAGATGATCCTGCGGGCGGTTCTGACGGACGGCGGCCAGAAGCGCGAGCGGGACGGCGATGACCAGCGAGATCAGGACGGAATAGAGGAGCAGGTTCAGGCTGTTGGCGGCGCGGGCGGCAATCAGCGGGCCGATGGCGGTGCGGAGCGTCAGGGATGTACCGAACTCCAGGCGGGCAGCGCCGACCACAAAGTCGATGTACTGGTTGACCAGGGGCTTATCCAGCCCCAGCCGCGAGCGCAGCGCTGCCACAGATTCTTCGGTGGCGCGGGTCCCCAGCATGACCCGCGCCGGATCGCCAGGGATGAGGTGAATGATGGAAAAGGCGATCACAGTAATGGCGAGCAGCACCGGGATGGACTGCACCAGTCTGCGGGCGATGTAGATCAGGATGGACACGCGGCACTCTTTTCCACGTCCGGGAGGCGGTCAGGCAGATCATACTCTGCCTGACCGCCAGACAATCAGATGATGGCGGAGCTACTGCGGCGCGAGCCAGACATCTTCCAGGTTCCACCACTTGACCGGGAGTGTCTTGTAGCCCATGACGTTATCGGCCAGGGCAGTCCGCGCCTTGACGAAGAACAGCGGCACAGCCGGATATTCGGCCATGACCAACCGCTGCAACTCCTGGAAGGCGGCAGTACGGGCGGCTTCGTCGATGGTCGTGCCAGCGGTCTTGACGAGTTCAATGGCGCGTTCGTTGTTCCAGTTCGTCCAGAAGGCGTCGATGCCGCCGTTGACATCGAAGAAGACCACGGCCAGGTTATCGTCGGAGAGGGCATCGCTGGAGAGCGAAGAACCGGGCAGGGTCATGCAGGTTTCATCGCCGCTGCTCCAACGCGCCCAGATCGTGCCGATATCGACGGCTTCGATCTCCATCTGCACGCCGATCTTGGCCCATTCCTGCTGGAGGATCTGCGCCTGCTGGAGTTCACCCTGGTCGCCGGCAACGATCAAGCAGCTCATCGAGAAGCCGGCTGAGGCCGAGGACTGCGCCATGAGTTCCTGAGCTTTGGCAACATCGTAGGGGTAAGCCTCCACGGTGCTGTCCCAATACTTCACTTTGGCGATGACGTGGTTGGCGATCTCGGCCGCGCCATAGAGCAGCGATTGAAGCATGGCTTCTTTGGGGGTGGCGTAGTTCAGAGCGCGGACGACGTTCGGGTCATCGAAGGGCGGTTTGAGGGCGTTGAACCAGACGGCGTCCCAGGCCATCACGTCCTCGATCTGGACACGGACGCCATTGAGCGCCTCGATGCGGTCGATCTGCGAGTAGGGGACTTCGGTGGCGATCTGGGCTTCGCCGGATTCGACCTTCAGCATCCGGGCGTTGTCATCGGGGATGTACTCGATGACGATGCTGTCGAGGTAGGGCTGGCCTTCCTTCCAGTAGTAGGGGTTGCGTTCCAGCACGAGGCGCTCGCCGCGCACCCATTCCTTGACCATGAAGGGGCCGGAGCCGATGGGTTTTTCGCCGAAGGCCTGCGCGCCAACTTCTTCATAGTACGCTTTCGGAATGATGGACGGGCTGAAGGTGGAGAGGTAATCGAGGAACGCGCCTTCAACACGGTTCAACTGAATGACGAAGGTGGAGGCGTCCACGCACTCGGTGGTTTCGATGGCCGAGCCGAAGCCGGTGTAGGAGATATTGACGGTTGGATCGCCAAAGCGGTCAATGGAGAACTTCACATCTTCACAGGTGACGGGATCACCGGTCGAGAAGCGCACGCCAGGGCGCAGCGTGAAGGTCCAGGTCAGCGAATCCTCGGAGACCGTCCAGCTTTCAGCCACGGCGGGCTGCGGGATGGGGGCATCCTGGGTCTCGACCAGGGTATCGAAGATCTGCACCACCATGAAGATCGAGCCGTTGTTGGTCACTTCCGGCCCCATGGGGTCGAGGGTGAGCGGCTCGGATTCGCGGGCCATGACGAGCGTACCACCCTGCACGGGGGCGGCGTCCTGGGCGAGCGAAACGACTGGCAGGAGCAGGGCGATCAAGAGGACAGGCCACAACAGTTTCCATCGTCGAATCATTATTTCCTCCCATATAGCGAACTGTTTTTCCAGGGATCGTGTTCGGTGGACAGAATGCCCCGCCTTGCTCTCAATACACCCTCCTTCATCACCCACCTGTTGGGGGACTCGCTGGTTTGAATAGGATCGCACAGCCTCAGCCTGCAAGCTGGCCGCCGTCCACGGCCCAGGCTGAACCCACAACATAGGCCGCTTCGTCCGATAAGAGGAACAAAATGACGGCGGCGGTCTCGTCGGCTGTGCCGGCGCGTTTGATCGGGATGGTCGAAGTCCACATCTTGAGCAGTTCAGGATCGCTCATGACATGGGCGTTCATGGGAGTATCGATCATGCCGGGGATGACGGCATTGACGCGGATGTTATGGGCGATGTAGTCGAGCGCCATGACTTTCATGAGGGACATCACGCCGCCCTTGCTGGCGGTGTAGGCGTGTTCTTTGAAGCAGAAGCCTTTTTCGCCACAGGGGGAAGCGACCATGACGACCGCGCCGCCCCCCGCTGCCAGCAGGTGGCGCAGGCCGTACTTGCAGGAGAGAAACTGCCCGGTCAGGTTGACGTTGACGATCTTCTGCCAGACGGAGAAGGGCACGGCATCGGTGGTGTTGTCCTCGAACGGCAGCTCGATGCCGGCATTCGATACGACGATATCGAGGCCGCCCCAGGCTTTGGCGGCGGTGTCGATGGCCTTCGAGATTTGGTCTTCGTTGGATACATCGGCGAAGAGGGGAATGGCGACACCGCCCTCCGTGGTGATCTGATGGGCGACGCCTTCCAGTTCTTCTTTCGCCCAGCTAATCAGGCCGACGCGGGCGCCCTCTTTTGCCAGACGCAGGGCGGCGGCTTTGCCGATGCCGGCGGATGCGCCAGTGACGACCGCGCGTTTGCCGCTAAAACGTCCCTCGTAGTATTTCATAAGCTCACCTTTCTTTTGGCCGTTGCAGGCGCTCAGGCCAGTTCAATCGTCAGAAATGCGGTTTCATAGGGCGCAAGGGTCAGCGCCAATGCACCGGAAGTGGATGACACGGTTTCGGACTGCTGCTCGAAGACATCGGGGTCGAAGGCGGCTGTGAGCAGGGTGTGTTCGTTCAGGCGTTGAAGCGTTAGGCTGCCTTCGGGCAATCCGGCGATCTCGATGGTTTGTGGGCGCGGCTGCAAGCTGGCGATCAACAGGCCGAGGCAATCCGGGGTTCGGAAGGCCAGCCCGTCCAGCAGCAGGGGGTGGCTGGTCTGAGACTGGACGATCTGGGCGCTGCTGGCCCCGGCCAGAAATGCGAACACCCAGTAGACCGGGAAGATCATGCCGGGGGCGGAACGGAACTGATCGGGCAGGGGGCTGCCCTGGGATGTTTCCATCAGGCCACGCCAGCCAGTGGTCTCGTAGTAGGTGATGGAGGCTGTCCCGGCGGAGGCGAGCGCCGCGAGGCTGCCAACGGTCCAGGCGGCGGCGAACAAGGACATCTGGCGCGGATCGACCGGAGGCGGCAGCACAGTCGGGTCTGGGGCGGCTTCGGCTTCACGGGCGGCGGGATTGAAGGGCTGCTTGAGCGTGACGCCGCTGATGACAATGGGCAGATCGCCGCAGAACTGCCGCGCGGTGATGACGGTATCGCGCTGCGCGGCGATGGCTTCGATCAGCGAGCGTTCATCGAAGGCGTGAACCTGGGGGTTGATGGCATAGCTCACGCCGTCCATGGCTGTGATGACGGGCGGCTGGCGGTTGAGTTCGGCGAAGTTGCCGTTGGTTCCACCGACCAGCACGACGCCAGGCAGATGCTTGCGGGCAAGTTCCATCCATTCTGGTGGAGTTGTGCCTGTTCCGGCAGTGGCTTCATGAAACACGATGACGCGGGTAGTTTTCGCAGCGGCCAGCTTCGACCGCAGGACAGCCAACGCCGGGCCGGAGTCATCGGTCTGGAAGAGCGCCAATTCGAGGGCTGCGCCGAGTTGTTCGGCGACGGCGTTCGCCCGGTCGAAGGCAACCAGCCAGTCCGGGTCTCGTAGATCGAGTTCGGCTTTGAGGTGCTGCGGGCGCAGCCGCGCCAGCCAATCCACCTCGCCCGCGCTCAGGTCGCCGCCATGACTCGGCATCCCGAATCCCAGGGCAGGGAGCCGATGCTGGCTGCTTTCCCCCAACTGGAAGCGCAGCGCCGCGTCACTGGGTGATGCAGGTTGAATCGCCGGGGCAGGCTGATGGCGGATGGTGATCTTCTGGTGGAAGGTCTGGCCCGCCCGCGCCTGGTGGGGGTAGCCGAGGGCGATGGGCGTGCAGTAGGTCTTGAACGAGCCATCTGTCCAGTTGCGCTGGTCTTCGGTCTCGAAGAGGTCGCCCTCGAAGTCCATGACGACCGCGCCGCCAGCGGGCATCTGGATCGTCAGGGCAGAGAAAGGCGGGAAGAGCGGGGTCTCAAAGCCGTTCTCTACCAACTGGGGGGCGACCGATTCGGGGAAGCGACCGCGGATTTCGCCGGAGGGGGCGACGGCGCGGTAGGGGCTGCCGGCAATCCCGGCGATGGGATGCAGAAGGCAGAAGCCGATGCGACAGTAGCGGAAGTCGCGGTCGGCCATGCCGTCCATCGTGTAGGTGATGATGCCGTCGGGTGTGCCTTCGAGGACGGCGTGCCAGTGGTAGCGGATGCTGGCGTCTTCGTGAGCGGAGTCGAATTCGATGCGGAAGTGGTCGTTGGCCGCTTCGATTTTCAGGCCGGACATGTGGGCCGGGAGGGTATTCCAGTTGACATCACGAACGGCGGCATAGACCCGCCGCACGATCTCGTGCCCGCCCGCGCGAACATAGCGCAGGTCGCCGGATTCATATTCGACTTCGAGCGCCCCAGCCCGCAGCCGGATCACCTCCGGCGGAGCCTGATCGCGCCCGTACCACATCTCGTGAGTCGTCAGCGGTTTCATCAGCCGTCCTCTGGTCAGGCCGCCGCGATCCAGCCGCGGAGCCGTTCGGCGGTTGTCCGCAGGGCAGGTTCAGGATCGTCGGAGTATTCTTTGGACAGCTCGGCAGACAGGAATCCGGTGTAGCCAATGTGTTTCAGATAGCGGATCAGAGCGGCGAAGTCGAAGGTTCCTTCACCAGGGATGAGGTTCTGCTGGTGGCGATGCCCGGAATTGTCGTTGACGTGGACTTGCAGCATGAGGCTGCCAAGTTTGGCGTAGATGTCCTGGATGGGTTCTTTGCTCAGGTTGAGCGTGCCGGTATCCAGCACCGCGCCGAGGTTGTCATGACCCAACTGGTGGATGATGTGGAGGGCATCATCGGCTGAGTTCACATAGTCAGTTTCATCGTAATAGAGGATTTCAATGCCCAGCTTCAGCGGATACTGCGCGGCATAGCGTGCCACGGTATCCAGGCTGTCCATCATACGGGCGAGCGAGGCTTCACGCGGTTGTCCCTTGAGGCCGAGGTCTGGGACGACCAGCACAATCCCCGCGCCGAGGACGGCGGCGTTATCAATGCAGATCCGCATGTAGTCGATGCTGTCCTCGCGCACCCTGGGGTTGGGATTGCTCAGGGAGTGGGGGTAACGATAGAAAGCAGGCATGAAGGAAGAGACCGCCAGGTTGTGATCGGCCATCTTCTGGCGAATGTGTTTGAGTTCATCGGGCGAGAGGTCGTGACGATAGACGTGCGGCCGGCCACCCCAGATGTCCAGGCCGTCATAGCCGGCGCGGGCGGCGATGGGGATGGCATCTTCGAGCGCATGTTGGAAGAGTACGGATGTGGCTGTGCCAAGTCTCATGCGGTCAATCCTCCATTCAAGGCGGGATGCAGCAACAATCTGAACCTGGACTGCTCGGCTCCATTCGTCAGTAGATGTGTTCCAACAGCAGCGCCATCAGTTTGCGGTAGGTTTCCAGACGCTCCTGATGCAAGGCAGCGCGTTCCGGGTTGGGCAGGTAGGTATGGCCGGTTCCTGAATAGGTCTTGCTGATTTCTTCCATGTCGTCGTAGACGCCGATGGCGAGGCCAGCCAGGAGCGCCGCGCCGAGCGTGCCCGGTTCGGGATGCTCGACGACCTCGACCGGCATGTTGGTCATGTCGGCTTTCAACTGCGTCCACCAAGCAGAACGCGCCCCGCCGCCCGTGATGCGGATGCGCTCGACGGGGATGCCTTCATCGCGCATGAGCGAGAGGGTGTTCACGGTGTCGTAGGCGATGCTTTCCATGAAGGCCTGGACGATATCGCTTTCGCGGGTGGCGAGCGTCAGGCCGAGGACACCGCCGCGCGCTTTACGGCCATCTTCCCAGTAGGTCATCGAGCCGGAGAGGTAGGGGACGGCCAGCACCGAACTGGGGGCGCGAACGTCGGCGAGAGCCGCCTCAATGGGTTCGATGTCCTGGTGCAGCACGCGCCGCGCCCAGTTGAGGACGGCGTTCCCGGTGGGATGGACAGCGATGATCGACAATCCGGCCTGGCAGGGCTGCGGCATGACCGAGAGGCCGCGCAGGAGCATCGAGGCGGTCGGCAGTTGGTCGGTCGGGACGAGGATGTTCTCATAGGAGCCGCTGACCAGACAGACTGTGCCGATGCTATACACGCCGGCTCCATAGGCCGCGCAGTTGACATCATGGCAGCCCTGGGCGACCTGCACGCCGGGGGGCAGACCCCAATCGGCGGCGACGGACGGCTTGACTTCGCCGATGACTTCACCCCAGGGCAGGACTTCCGGCAGCAGGTTGGATGGAATGCGGTACTGCGCGACGCGATCAGCCGCCCAGTCCATCGTCCGCAGGTCGTAGACGGCGTAACGCGAGACAGTGCTTTGATCCATCACGGCGCGGCCGGTCATGCGGAAGGTGAGGAAGTCGATCCAGCCGAAGAAGTAATGCGCCTTCTCCATGATTTCCGGGTGATATTTGCGCCACCATTCGAGGCGGAAGACGGGGTCCATCCGTTCGCGGAGATGGCCGCAGGAGAGACACCAGTCTTCCGGCACAGTGGCTCCGGCGGGCGGGGTTTCAAACTCGACGCCGCGCACATCCGCGCCCATCATGCCGTTGCCGAGCGGGCTGCCGCTGGCATCCGCCGGGAAGTTTTCACGCCCGGAGGCGCTGATGGCAATGGCTTTGGGGGGATCGTGGCGCACGGCGTCCTGGGTGGTCAGGTTTCGCATGGCGTGGGAGGTGGCCTGCCAGATGTCTTCCGGGCTGGTCTCCCACTGTCCGGGAGCGGGGTAAATGGGAGTGAGGTTATGGCTGACGACGCCGATGAGGATGCCGTCTTCGGAATACGCGGCTACTTTGACAGAACTCGACCCGACATCGATGCCTATCAAACTCATGTTTATCCGCCTGATTCAGTAACAAAATACTACGGTGAAACTCCGCCTGCGAAGGGGCGGGTGGTTTTGGACGTTCGCCCATGACAGGCGAACATCCCCAATACGTCGAGTAGATTTGTTCAATTCTTTTGAACATATTAAACCGAATTTCGCGGCAGGTGTCAAGCAAGTCGTAATGTCGTTCTATCGGGCAAGTACTTGCCAGGCTCGGAAATGGTGTATAATTGTCTATACAATTCAACCAACAAGGATTAGAGTCTATCGGGATTAAGTTGCTTGAGGGAAGAAATTCTCTCCAACTGAGGGAGAAAGAATTATTCCCAATAAAGTCTATTTTTTACGGGGGCGGTCCGATGCAGTCTTATCAGGTCACGACCCAGGATATCGATTTTTACCAGCAGAACGGATACTGGATTTCACCCAAGCTGTTCAGCGACGAAGAGGTGGAAGAGTTCCGGATTCATCATGCGAAAGTGATCGCAGGAGAATACGAGACCGGGCAAGCGCCGTTCGACCGGAATATCCCGGCGGGCAGTCCGGTGAACCGTCTGGTCAAGATCGACAACAGCCATTGGTCGGACAGCACGATTTCGCGGTTGGTGACTCATCCCCTGCTGGGGGCGATTGCGGCCAAACTCGCGAGGGTATCCGGCATTCGGCTGTGGCACGATCAGCTCCTCCACAAGCCGCCACAATCCGAAACCCAGATCGGCGCGGTGGGCTGGCATCAGGATTACCACTACTGGCAGTGTGCCGCACCCGCGGATCTGCTGACGGCCTGGATCGCGCTGGTGGATGTGGATGAACACAACGGGTGCATGGAGGTTGTGCCAGAAAGCCAGCGATGGGGACTGCTGCCGGACAGCGATTTCTTCGAGCAGGACCTGGACGCCCTCAAGGCGCGGATTGAAGCGACATCCGGCAAGCCGTTCCGCACCGTGCCGTGTGTGCTGCCAGCCGGAGCGGTCAGCTTCCACCACTGCCTGACGATCCACGGCAGCCGCCCGAACCAGAGCGGTGGTCCACGGGTGTCGATGGTGGCGCATCTGATGCCGGACGGGACGCGCTACAAGGCGGGAACGCCGGCCGAGCCGCACATGAATGTGCGCTTCCTGAGCGGGCGGGACGGTGATGAGTTTGCTGGGCCGTACTTCCCGTTGATTTACCATGAGGGGCAGGCCGCCAACACCTGGAAAGCTGCCATCTGACCATGTTCGATATTCGACCAGACAGCCCGGTCGCGCTGTATATGCAGTTGGTACAGCAGCTCCGCGCCAAGATCGAGAGCGGGGAGTGGGGGCCGGGGGCGCGGGTTCCCTCAGAGATCGAGCTTGCCAGGGAGTATGGCATCAGCCGGGGCACCGTGCGGCAGGCAATGGTGCGGCTGCACAGCGATGGTTTGCTGGAACGCGCGCCGGGCAAAGGGACGTATGTGGCGAACCGCACCCCGGTAGCGCACATGCTGATCGGGGTGGTGCTGCCGTATCAGAGCGACATGCTGGCGCTAGAGATTCTGGTTGGGAGCGAGAAAGCGGCGCGGCAGGAAGGCTACCACGTCATTTTTTCGCAGACCAACGATGACCTGCAAATCCAGACGCAGGACATTCAGTTGATGCGCGACAAAGGCGTGTCGGGACTGGTTATCTTCCCGGCAACGGATATTCCCTACGACGAGACTATCGCGCGGCTGCACGCCGAATGCTTCCCTTTCGTACTGGTGGACCGATACTTCCCATCGCTGGACACGGATTATGTGGTGGTGGACAACTTCGACGGCGCGTATCAGGCCACTGTGCATCTGATCGGCCTGGGGCATCGACGGATCGGTTTCCTGTCGCCCGGCAGTCTGGACACGAGCTCGATCCGCGACCGCTTCAAGGGCTTCCGTCAGGCATTGGCGGATCATGGTCTCGTTTACGACGAGGATTTGTTCCACCTTTACCAGGGGTTGATGAAGACGGACCGCGATCTCGGATCGCTGCGGAACATCCTGCGGGGGACTGATCGCCCCTCGGCTTTCTTCGCCGTGACGGATCTGCTGGCGCTGCGTTTGCTGGAGGCAGCTCAGCGGGAGCGCCTGGATGTGCCGGATGATGTGTCGATTGTCGGATTTGACGATATTCAGCAAGCCTCGCTCATCAGCGTGCCGCTGACCACGGTGGCGCAGCCGCGCATCGAGATCGGCATCCGCGCGGTGGAAATGCTGATTGAACGTATTCATGGCGTCCGCAGCCAACCCGCCCATATTGTCTTACCCACGCGCCTGGTTGTGCGGCTTTCGAGCGGCAGGGCGCGACCGACACCCTGAAATCCGTCCGTTGGCAGAAAGGAGCAGCTTATTGGCGGCATTTACGTTCAGTCCAAGCTATGGTCATGCAGACGATTTAGTTCGTGGAGAAATGCCTCATGAATAGTCTGAAAGCCCTGAAAGTGTTTTTCGTATTCGTTGTTCTGGTTCTGTCGTTGGGAGTGTTTACCGCACTGGCGCAGGATTCCGTCAAGCTGACCGTCTCTTTCCCTGGCGACCCGCGCTCCGAGACGGTCAACGCGCTCATCGAAGGTTTCGTCGCCATGAAGGCTGAGGCCGGCGTCACGGTGGAGATGGTGGTCAACGAGCCGACCGAAGGCTACGGCGATCAACTGCTGCTGGACTTCGGCGCCGGGGTTGGCCCGGATGTCTTCTCGATCAGCGCCGAGACGATCCCGGAATATGTGGCTTCCGACCTGATCCTGCCGCTGAACGATCTGGTGGCGGAGTGGGATGAATGGGCCAATTTCCCGCAGGGCATGAAGGACATGCCGTCGATGGGTGGGCAGGTCTACGCGATCATGTACAACACGGATACGCGCGTCCTGTTCTACCGCAGTGATGTGCTGGAAGCGGCGGGCGTGCCGACTCCGTTCGCGCCGACCAGTTGGGAAGAAATCTTCGCCGCGGCCGAAATGATCAAGCAAAACGTGCCGGATGTGATCCCGATGGAAGTGGAATCGGGCACAATCTGGGGCGAAGGCACGACGATGGACGGCTTCTTCATGCTGTTCCGCGGCGCGGGCGGCGAACTGCTCGACCCGGCGGACGGAAAGTGGATCGTCGAGAGTCCGGCTATCCTGGAAGCCTTCACCTTCTACGAAACCATGTTCGGTCAGGACTACTCGAAGGCCGAGCCGTTCATGGAACCGGAACCCTGGGTCTTCTGGCTGCAAGAGGGTCTGGCGAACGGCGACGTGGGCATGGCGGTGGTCGTGAACGTGGTCTGGGGGCTGTACGCACCGGATGGCCCGTGGGGTATCGAGAACCGCGACGAGGTGCTGGCCTGGACACCGATGCCCGCGCGTGAGCCGGGCGCGGGGATGAACGGGCTGGACTTCGTGAGCATGGGCGGCGGTTGGGGCTGGGCGATCTCCAAGAGCAGCGCGAATCAGGAACTGGCCTGGGAATTCGTCCAATACATGACCAGTGCCGAGTCCATCACCACCTACACGGCAGGCGTGGGCGGTATCCCGTCGCGGCTGGACGCAGCGGTGGATGATCCGCATGTCGCTGAAATCACCGAAAAGGTGATGCCGTACCAGTCGTTCCGTCCGCTGAGCGTGGATTACAGCCGCGTCTCCGAGCAAATCCAGATCGCCACCGAAAAGATCATGCTGGGCGAGGCAACCGCCCGTGAAGCGATGGTCGAATTCGGTCAGGCTGTCGAAGAGATCGTGGGCGCGGACAACGTGAAGCGGCTCCCGGTCGATTAAGGCGATACGCCGTCATGGACGCCATTCGCAGGAGTGGCGTCCATAGCGACATGGTTCGTCCTACCTGGATTGGACAACGCTTTCCTATGCTGCGGACTAACACTCAATCTGTTGTAGTCCTGGGCCGGTCTTACTCGCGGCGGCGCCTGAGCGAGCTGTCGCTGCTCATCTTCATGATTCCGGCGTTGGTGCTGGTGATTGCCTTCGTCGTCGTCCCGGCGGCCTGGGCGATTCTGATCAGTTTCACCAATCAAAGCCTGATCGGGCCGAACGCGCGTAACTATTCCTTCATCGGCTTTGAAAACTACATCAAGTTATTCAATGACTCCGAGTTCTGGAATTCGCTGGGGACGAGCTTCATCTTCGTGTTCGGGTCGGCCTTCGTTGGGCAGTTCGTGATCGGCTTTGCATTAGCACTGATGCTGAAGCACGCGGGTGTCCTCAATCGGGGGGTGATCGGCGGGAGCGTGCTGCTGGCCTGGGTGATCCCAGAAATTGTGGCGGTGTATATCTGGGCGAGTGTGTTGAACTTCCAGTCGGGTTCGGCCAACCAGATTTTGCTGACGCTCGGTCTGGAAAAACAGCGCTGGCTGATCGATACGCCGCTGCTGTCGATCATCGTCGTGAATATCTGGCGCGGCACGGCCTTCACCATGTTGTTGTTTTCGGCGGCGCTGGAAGCCGTGCCGGACACGCTCTATGACGCGGCGGCGGTGGATGGGGCATCCCGCTGGGAACGCTTCCGGCATATCACCCTGCCGCTGATCCGCTACACGATTCTGCTGGACTTCATCCTCATCACGATGGGGACATTCTCGGTATTCGGACTCGTCTTCGCCATGACCGGAGGCGGGCCATTGGGCCGGTCAGAAGTCATCGGCGTGTACATCTACCGCAACGCATTCGAGTACCGCGAGATCGGCTATGGGTCGGCGGCCTCGGTGGTGATGCTAGTTATCAACCTGACGCTGGCGCTGATCTACCTGCGCTTCACGCGCGTCGAGTGGTCGTCGGAGGGATAGCAGCAGCATGCACCGGTCATCGAATCCCTTCCTGCTCAAATTGTCGGAATACAGCTTCTATCTGCCGGTGCTGGTGTTCTTCTTCGGCCCGATTTCGTGGCTGATACTGGCTTCGATCAACCGCAATCCGACCTCGGCGTGGCAGATTCCTGAAGAAGTGACGCTGAACAACTACTTGCAGCTTGTCACGGAAAGCGATCTGCTGCTGTGGATGGGCAACAGCCTGACGCTGGCGGTGGGGACGATGGCTGTCACGGTCATCCTGTCCACACTGGCGGCTTATCCGCTGTCGCGCGTGCCGTTCCCCGGCAAAGCAGCTTTCATGTATGCGCTGCTGCTGGCGCGGGTGATGCCGATCACGGCGGTCATCATCCCGATCTTCAGCCTGTCGGTTCAGTTGGGGCTGGTGAACACCTTTGCCGGAGCTATCCTGATTATTTCAGCCATGCAGCTTCCGATTTCACTGTGGATCATGAAGAGCTTCGTGGACAGCATCCCCATCGAACTGGAAGAGTCGGCCTGGTTGGACGGCTGCAACCGCCTGACGGGATTGGTGCAGATTGTCTTTCCGCTGATGGCTCCGGGGGTGGCTGTGACCGGGCTGTTCGCGTTTCTGGCGGCCTGGGGGGACTTCCTGATCCCGCTCATCATCCTGCGTTCGCCGACGATGTTTCCGATTGCCATGGGGCTGTACCGGGCATTCGGTGACCAGGGCAGCGTCGATTTCGGCTTCCTGACAGCGCTGTCGGTGCTTTACAGCGTGCCGTCGATCATCCTGTACATATTTGCCCGCCAGTACCTCGTCAAGGGGATGACGGCGGGCAGCGTCAAGATGTAGAGGATGGGATCAGGCGCGATGCTCTACGACTCGATCATTCCCTGCTTCGGGGCGCGGTTCGCCGTGACGATGATGCCCGACGCCCGGCGCTACCGGGTTTATCCGCTGGGCACATTTCATTACTTCGACTGGCAGCGGAGCGACCGGGTGGGGATCAGCATCGGAACGTGTCCGCAGATCGTCAGCAGCGAGACCGCCCGGATCGGAGTGCGTCTAGGCGGGATAGAGCGCATCCTGCCCTTCGGCAAGGGTGAAGTCTTCGCTCAGATGCAGCAGCACATCACCCTGCTGACGACCTGCATCACGGCAGCCGATCCGCTGCTGCCCATCGAGGCCGAGTTCTGTTTTCGCTCGCATTTCTACCCACCGAGCTTTCTCTACAGCGGCGCGCCTGCCTATGCCCTTGAGGTGACTCTGACGAATACAGGCGATGCTCCGCTGGAAGCCGTCGAGGTTTTCTTCGGTCTGCCGATGCCGCAAGCGACACTCACAACCGACGGCATTCATTCGGAGAGGCCGATTCACTTTCCGGCGGGCATCGATCATGCGGGGATCGACGGGCTGCATTTTGAACAGATTCTGGTGGGTGATCCGGGGGTAGAATATGTTCTGGAGCCGGAGGTCGAAGTACGCTGCCGGGTCAGTCTGGCCGCCGGGGAAACGGCTCAGGCGCAGTTCTATCATGCCGGATACATTCCGCAGCCGACGCTGAATGTGCGTGGGACGCTGCGCCGCTTTGGGTACACGACTCACTGGGCGGATGCGGCGGCCGTTGTGGATTTCGTCCGGTCGCAGGGGGAGACGCTCAGGCGGAAGGGGCGGCTGTTCGAGTCCACCGTCGAGGAGGCAGGTGTTCCGCCTGAACTAAAGAACATCCTGGCAGCGGCGTTCAAAGGGTTGGCGGCCAATGCCTGGTGGGGTGAGGACGATTGGTTCTCGGTGATGGAGATCGGCGCGTATCATTCCACGCTGGATGTGGATTATCAGTCGGCGGTGTTCTTCTTCCAGTACTGGCCTGATCTGGCGCGGCGGATGCTCAAGCAGTGGGCGGACTTCTATGTCCCCGGCAGCGGCTATATGGCGCATGACTTGGGGCAACATCTGGAAGCGACCGGCAACCGCTACGGCGGGCCGGGCAGCGCCATGAAGGTCGAGGAGAACTGCAACTACATCCTGCTGCTGCATCATTACTGGCGCTGGACGGGTGACGGCAGCCTGCTGCCGGAGAAGTTCCCGCTCCTGAAAGAACTGGCTCGGTTCCTGATCGACTCGGATACCGATGGCACGGGTCTCCCGAACCGCTTCTGTGACAACACCAACGATTGGGGCAGCGGGCTGATTACGGCCTCGGAGGAGCAGTCCTATCACGGGGTGCGGATGGTGGCAGCGTTCAGCGCGTTGGCGCAGATTGCCCGGCATCTCGGTGAGGCGCAGATGGCGCAGGACTGGGAGCGACAGGTTGGGCGGATCAATGACTCATTGGCAAAAGGCTGGAAGGGCGACCACTACCCGATCTCGCTGGCCGACCCGGCCACGGCGCATCATTACTCGATGTGGACGCTCCACGGGCTGCTGTATCCGCTGCGTTCGGGGATGGCGCTGGAGATCGATCTGGAACGGCTGCGGATCGACCTCATCAGCAGCACGGCGCGGACGCTGCGCGAGCATGGGTGCGTCCACAGCACAGCGGACTGCCGCGGCTGGCTGACACAAAATCTGTGGCGCGACTGCATCGCGGCCTATCTGGGGATCGACACCCTCCACCATCTGCGACGGTATCTGGGACATGGGGAATACGTCAGCTATGAGGACACCACCATCCTGGAAGTTGCCAACGAGCTGATGGTCGTGGATGGGGCGGTGGCCGGGCATACTTACGCCGGCCAGCAGCATGACCATGCGCTGGTCGATGGACACCCGCGCCCAGCGTGCGGCTTCGGGCTGCTGTATGCGCTGGGCGGGGTGCAGGCCGATGCGGTCGAGCAGCGCCTGACGTTCGCGCCGCTGGTGTTCCCGCTGCGGATCGCGCTGACGCATCTGGCAGATTGGGAGCAGGAGCGGTTGGTCTGGCTGGTGTGCCGCCGTTCGCTGCCCAATCAGGATGGCGGTCTTCAGCCCAGCCGCATCTGGTTTGAAGTCGAAGGGGATGAGAAACTGGTGTCTACAGTGCGGTCGTTCATCACCTGAGTGCGGATAAGGAAGTTCACCTGTGTCCAGTCGCTACACGCTGTATGTGGTTCCACATACCCATTGGGATCGGGAATGGTACGGTTCGTTTCAGCTTTTCCGCACGCGGTTGGCGCGGCTGATGAACAAGCTGCTGGCGCTGCTCGAACGCGACCCGGACTACAAGACTTTCAACCTGGATGGTCAGACCATCATCCTGGAAGACTACCTGGAGATTCACCCGGAAAAGCGCGGCCTGATCGAGCAGTTCATCCGTGAGCGGCGGCTGCTGGTCGGCCCGTGGTACATCCTGCCGGACGAATTCCTGAGCAGCGGGGAAAGCCTCGTTCATAATCTGCTGCTGGGCGGCAAGATCGCCGAAGTATTCGGGCATCGGATGAACGTGGGCTACATCCCGGATACCTTCGGCCACATTGCCCAGCTTCCGCAAATCCTGCGCGGGTTCGGCCTGGATACGGCCATGCACTTTCGCGGCCTGGACATCGGCGGCCTGAAGAGCGAGTTGTGGTGGCAGTCTCCTGACGGATCGCGGGTGCTGCTGCACCATCTCTCCAACATCATTGGCTACAGCGACTCGGCTGCGCTGGACGCCAATCCGCAGCGGGCAGCCTATGATCTGCGGGCGCTGGCCTACTACAAAGCGGAACGGGCAGTCGCGCCGGTGCTGCTGGCTTTGCAGGGCGTGGATCACAACGAAGCGCGTGAGGACCTGACGACGATCCTGCGCGTGGCCGAAGACACTATCGAGGATGTGAGCTTCGTCCATGCTTCGCTGGAAGATTTCTGGGACGCGCTCAAGGCGGCGCTCGACGGCGTGGAACTCCAGACGGTCTACGGCGAACTGCGGGATGTGCCGCGCACGCCGGGGGGAATGAACTTCCTGCTGTATAACGTCCTGTCCTCCCGCGCCGATAACAAGCTGGACAATGCCCGCGCCCTCAACGCCCTGGAACGCTGGGCGGAACCGTGGTGCGCCCTGGCCTGGATGCAGGGGGTCGATGCTTACCCGCAGGGACATTTGTGGACGGCGTGGCGCTGGCTGCTCCAGAATCATCCCCACGATTCGCTTGGCGGGTGTTCGGTCGATGCCGTCCACCGGCAGATGGCGACGCGCTTTGAATGGGCGACCGAGATCGCCGACTCGCTGGCCGAGGAGCGTTTCCGTCTGATTGCCAAAGACCTCGACCTGAGTGCTGCCGGTGAGGATGAACTGGCGTTGGTGGTGTTCAACGCGCTGCCGTGGGATCGTGAGGAGGTCATCAGCGTCGATGTCGATATCCCGCTGCACTGGCTCCAGAAACGTGCCAAAGCTGCCATGCCGACCGCGAAACCAATCACGCTGGATTCGCCTTACGCGGAGGTGATGGCGCAGCGCACCCGCGCCGAGTGGGGATTTGACGCGCCGTCCCTGCCGACGACGGCGTTTCGCGGCCTGTGGATACGGCCGCTGGATGGCGAGCCGATCCCGGTTGAAATCGTCAGTATCAGCGATACACCTGTGGCGGTGGCGCTGGCCTCCGGCCCACGCGGCATCGTGGATGTTCGGCGCGTCCGCATTCAGTTCCGAGCGGTGGTTCCGGCATACGGCTATGCGACCTACGCGGTGTCGCTGGACGCCAAGCCGGTTCACTGGAACCGGGAAGCCCGCACGCCCAATCTGCTGCAAAACGAGTACCTGCGGGTCTTCATCCACCCGAACGGCACATTCGACGTGACCGATCTGGCTTCTGGGCAGACTTATTCTGGTCTGGGGCTGCTGGAAGACGGCGGTGATAACGGCGACGGTTATATGTACTCACCGCCGCCATTCGACAGCGTGTTCACTTCGTTGAGCGCATCTCCTTCGATCTCGCTGGAGGGTCAGGGTGTTGGACTTCAGCGGGCGCGGATTCGCTATTCCTGGATGCTGCCCACCCGGTTGGACGATGCTCGACAGCGGCGGCTTGAGGAGATGAGCCTGTGTCCGGTGACAGTCGATCTGATCCTGCGGGATGGCAGCCGCCGATTGGAGATGGAAGTCACCATCGATAACCGCATCAAAGACCACCGGATGCGGATGCTCTTTCCAACTGATCTAGCCGATGTGGATGTGGCGCACAGCGCCATGCAGTTCGATGTCGTGACCCGTCCGATTGCGCCTGTGCCGATCCGACCGGGCGACTGGTGGGTGGAGGAGCCGCCGCAGACCTTCCCGCAGCACGGTTGGATGGACATCGCCGATGAAGCCGGGCGGGGACTGTGCGTCATCAGTGAGGGGGTATGTGAGTTCGCGGTGCAGAAGACGGCAGGGCGCGAGGTCGCCCTGACTCTGCTGCGGGCTGTCGGCTACCTGGGGGCACGTCAAGACCTGACGACGATCATCGGCGGGGCGGGGCCGAGCTTCCTGACGCCGGAAGCGCAGCTTCAGCAGTCATTGACCTATCGCCTGGCGCTGCGTCCGCATCCGCGAAGCTGGCAGGACGATGAAGTCTGGCGGGACGCGCTGGAATTCCTGACGCCGCCGCGCAGCCTCACGGTGGAGGCGCATCCAGGCCGGCGCGAGCCGCGCGAGAGATGGCTGCGCGTTTCAGGTAAGAACGCGGTCATCAGCGCGGTTAAACGGGCTGAGGACTCCGAAGCACTGATGGTGAGGCTGTACAACCCATCCGACCGCGCGACACAGGCTGTGCTGAGTCTGCCCGTGCGGCTGCGCTCTGCCGGTCTTGCTGATTTGCAGGAAGTCGAGACCGGGGCGCTTGCGATCCAGGCTGATGGCAGCGTCACGGTCGAAATCGCACCGAAGAAGATCGTGACCGTGCGGTTGGAGCCGGAAGGGTCGCCGCTGCGATGAACAGCCGGGAGCGGGTCATCCGAACGCTGCGTTTTGAGCGACCAGACCGTGCCCCGCGCCACCTGTGGTATCTGCCCGGCGTGAGTCTGTTCCGCGCCGACGAGTTGAAGGCGGTGCAGGAAAAATACCCCGATGATGTGGTCGTCGCGCCCATTCGCTACGGACATGCTCCGCGCGAATCGGGTACACCCAATCAGGTTGGTACATATGTGGATGCGTGGGGGTGCGGCTGGTCGGTGGCTGAGCCGGGCGTGATCGGTGAGGTCAAGCATCCCCCGCTGGCGGATTGGGCTGCGCTGAACGACTATGTGCCGCCCTATGAAATGCTCGACGGCGCGGATTGGGGCGCGGTGGATGTATTCTGCGCCCAGAGCGACCGCTTCGTGCTGGGATTCTTCGGCAATCCCTTCGAGCGGATGCAGCACCTCCGGGGCACAGTGGCGTTGTTCATGGACATCGCTTACGGCTCGGAGGAAGTCCTGCGGCTGCGCGACAGGGTTCATGATTTCAATCTGCGACACCTTCAGTTTCTCTGCCAGACGGCAGTCGATGGCGTGTTCTTCATGGATGATTGGGGATCACAGCGGAACCTGCTCATTTCACCCCGGCAGTGGCGGGAATTGTTCAAGCCGCTGTATGCCGAATACTGTCGCATCGCCCATACGGCCGGCAAGTTCGTCTTTATGCATTCGGATGGGAATATCAGCGCCATTTACCCTGACCTGATCGAGATAGGTGTCGATGCGCTCAATTCGCAGTTGTTCTGCATGGACATCGAGGGTCTGGCGCAGCAGCACAGAGGAAGNTCACCTTCTGGGGCGAGATCGACCGGCAGCACGTCCTGGCCTTCGGCTCGCCGGAAGAGGTTCGGGCAGCCGTGCGACGGGTGCGGGCGGCGCTCGACGATGGGCGGGGCGGAGTCTTTGCCCAATGCGAGTGGGGCAATGATGTCCCGCGCGTGAACATCGAAGCGGTCTTCGAGGCGTGGCTTTGATCTGCTGCCACAGGTGGTTGGCGATTGCTGACTCCGGCAATTTGCATGTTATGATCTGGAGTATTGATCATGCCGGAGAAGCGCCGTGAAGGTTCAGGTAACAGCACAGGAACGCTGGCGGCTGGCGGTGCGCGGCATCGTTCAGGGCGTCGGCTTTCGCCCGTATGTTTACGGGTTGGCGACGCGCCTGGGGCTGACCGGGCACGTCGGGAACGATAGCAGCGGCGTGTTCATCGAGGTCGAGGGGGATGGGGATGCGCTCCGGGTGTTCGGGGACGCCCTGGTAGCGGAGGCTCCACCGCTCGCCCATATCGAATCGGTAGCGGTGACTGCGGTTTCGCCGCGCGGCGATGCGGCTTTCGTCATCCTGGAAAGTCAACCGGATGCCACCATCCGCGCTCACATCCCGCCGGATGTGAGCGTCTGCGCCGAGTGTCTGCGAGAGCTGTTCGATCCAGCCGACCGCCGCTATCGTTACCCCTTCATCAACTGCACGCACTGCGGTCCCCGCTTCACCATCATTCAGCACATTCCCTATGACCGCGCCGCGACGACGATGGCCGCTTTCGAGATGTGCCCGGCCTGCGCCGCCGAGTACCATGATCCGCGCAGCCGCCGCTTCCACGCCCAGCCAACAGCCTGCCCGGACTGCGGGCCGTCGGTGTGGTATCAGCCGACTGCCCAGCCCGCATCAAGCGTGAGAGGCGATCTGGCTATCGAAGCGGCTCAGGCTGCGATCCGCGCGGGTCAGGTCGTGGCGATCAAGGGGCTGGGCGGTTTTCATCTGGCCTGCGACGCGACCGACGACTCGGCACTGGCGACACTGCGCGAACGGAAAGGGCGGGTCGATAAACCATTCGCGGTGATGGCGCGAGACCTGGCACAGGCGCGGCGGTTGGCTGAAATCCATGACGGCGAAGCCGCGCTGCTGGAGTCTCCGCAGCATCCCATCCTGCTGCTGCGGAAGCGACCGGGCAGCCCGGTGAGCGATCTGGTCGCGCCGGGCAATCCGTATATCGGCGTGATGCTGCCGTATACGCCGCTGCATCATCTGCTGCTGGAAGATCAACCGCTGGTGATGACCTCCGGCAACCTGTCCGGCGAACCTATCGCTATCGACAACGCGGAGGCGTTGGAACGATTGGCTCCGCTGGTGGACGGCTTTCTGCTGCATGACCGTCCGATTCATACGCCCTGTGATGATTCGGTGCTACGCCTGCACGACGGCCATGAACTCCCGATCCGGCGCTCGCGGGGGTACACACCGTTCCCGATCAGGCTGCCTGCTATCGACGGCAATCAGGCAGTAACCAGTCCTTCGATACTCGCCACAGGTGGCGAACTGAAGAACACCTTCTGCCTGGCGCACCAGGGGTATGCCTTCCTCAGCCAGCATATCGGGGATATGGAAAACCTGGAGACGCTGGCGGCTTTTGAACACGCTCAGGCGCATCTGTGTGATCTCTACCGCGCTAGGCCAGAAGCCGTGGTGTGCGATTTGCACCCCGGTTATCTGACCACGCGGTGGGCGGAAGCCTATGTCCGCCGCGAAGGAATAGCACTGCTCCGCGTTCAACATCATCATGCCCACATTGCCTCGGTCATGGCTGAACATGGATTGGACGGCAAGCAGGCGGTCATCGGGCTGTGTCTGGATGGAACGGGTTACGGGACGGATGGGACGATCTGGGGTGGGGAAGTCCTGATTGCCGATTACGTGGGGTTCAAACGGGTCGCTCACCTGAAGCCTGTGCCGCTCCCCGGCGGTGACGCTGCCATCAAGCATCCTTACCGGATGGCGCTGGCGCATCTGTGGGCGGCGGGCATTGCCTGGTATGATGATCTGCCCCCGGTCAGGGCGTGTTCGCCTGCCGAGCGGCGTATCCTGGCGCGGCAGCTCGAAACCGGGTTCCAGACTGTGCTGACCAGCAGCGCCGGGCGCTTGTTCGATGCGGTGGCCTCGTTGATCGGCTTGCGCCACACGATCACCTACGAAGCCCAGGCGGCTATCGAACTGGAGGGCATTGCGGTAGAAGGTAGGGGGGATGAGCGGTTTAGCCCGTACCCGCTGCCGATTGTGGACAGCGAAGGGGGCATGAGCGCTGTTCTCGATACCGGCCCGATGATGGCGGCCATCGTCGCCGATCTGCGCTCTGGGGTCAATCCCGGTGTCATGGCGGCTCGGTTTCATGAGGGGGTGGCTGAGGCTCTGTCGAGGGTGTGCCAGCGTCTGCGCGAACAGGGGTATGGCTCAGTAGTTGCCCTCAGCGGCGGTGTGTTCCAAAATATACGGTTATTAAGCGCGGTCAAGACGCGCTTGGTTGCACAAGGCTTTTCTGTACTCGATCATCGGCGCGTGCCAGCGAATGACGGCGGACTGGCATTGGGGCAGGCGGTGATCGGGGCGGCTCGACTAATCAGAGAAAACATCCTCGGTCACAGTGACGAGGTTTGAGGGAGGAACAGGATCATGTGTCTCGGCATACCCGGTCAGATTACCGAAATTTACGACGCCATGGGTGCGCGTATGGGCAAGGTCAACTTCGGCGGCATCGTCAAAGAAGTGTGCCTGGAATACGTGCCGGAGGCGCAGGTTGGCGATTACACCATCGTGCATGTCGGCTTTGCGATCACGCGCCTGGATGAAGAGTCGGCCCGCGAAACGCTCCAGGTGTTCACCGACATGGGTGTTCTGGAAGAGGAACTCAACCCGGAAGCAGAAGCCCATGCGCCCGATCCTGGCGGATAGCAGGCTGGAACCGGGCGACCGAATGACTGATGGATAAACAAGAAAGAAAACGCCTATTCGAGGCGGGCGACCCGCCGGGTCGCCCCTACGTATCGTTGTTATTCAGTCCGGCGCATTCTAAGTCGGTTATCCATGAGTCAGCGGTTCGGTTTGCTGGATTGGAGGGATGTTTGTGAAGTACCTGACTGAATTCCGAGATGGTGAGTTGGTTCAAAAGCTGGTTGCTGAAATCCGCCAGGCCGTCACCCGTCCCTGGGCGATGATGGAGGTGTGCGGCGGGCAGACTCATTCGATCATCCGCAATGGAATCGATCAACTGCTGCCGCCGGAAATCGAACTGATTCACGGTCCCGGCTGTCCGGTGTGCGTGACCCCGCTGGAAACCATCGACCGCGCCCTGGCAATCGCTGCCCAGCCGGGCGTGATCTTCTGCTCGTTTGGCGATATGCTGCGCGTGCCCGGCAGCGAACGCGATCTGTTCGCGGTCAAGAGCAACGGCGGCGATGTGCGGATTGTGTATTCGCCGCTGGATGCGCTCAAGATTGCCCGCGATAACCCCACCCGCGAGGTGGTCTTCTTCGGCATCGGCTTCGAGACGACCGCGCCGGCCAATGCACAGGCGGTCTTCCTGGCTCAGAAACAAGGCATCACCAATTTTTCGATGCTGGTTTCGCACGTCCTCGTGCCGCCGGCCATTGAAGCCTTGATGAGTTCGCCGACCAACCGGGTGCAGGCATTTCTGGCGGCGGGGCATGTCTGCAGCGTGATGGGTTACTGGCAGTACGAGCCGCTGGCGAAGACGTATCACGTCCCCATCGTCGTCACCGGCTTCGAGCCGCTGGATGTGCTGGCCGGGATTCACCGCGTGGTGCTGCAACTGGAATCGGGGCGGGCCGAGGTGGAGAATGCTTACTCGCGGGCGGTTCAGCGGGAGGGCAATATCCCGGCTCAGAAGATGCTCGGCGATGTCTTTGAAGTCTGCGACCGACAGTGGCGCGGCATTGGGATGATTCCGCAGAGCGGCTGGCAGCTCAGCGAACGCTACCGCGCCTTCGACGCGGCGGCGCGTTTCAAGGTGCAGCATGTCCAGACGCGGGAATCGCCGTTATGCCGCAGCGGGGAAGTGTTACAAGGCCTCATCAAGCCGAACCAGTGCGGGGCCTTCGGCAAGGAATGCACCCCGCGCAAACCGCTCGGCGCGACGATGGTGTCGAGCGAGGGGGCCTGTGCCGCCTACTACAACTATGGGCGCTTCATCGCGCTGGAGAGCATTCCCGGATGAGCGAGCCGATAAACTTAGAGAACTGGGTGTGTCCGATGCCGCTGCGGGATTATCCGCAGATTGTCCTCGGTCATGGCGGCGGCGGCAAACTCTCGCAGGATCTGGTCGAGCATCTGGTCCTGCCTGCTTTTCAGAACGATGCGCTGGCTTCGCTGGCTGACGGCGCGGCCTTGAGCGTGGCCGGGGCGCGGCTGGCCTTTTCGACCGATTCCTATGTTGTGCGGCCGCTGTTTTTCCCCGGTGGCAGCATTGCTGACCTGGCGGTGAACGGCACGGTCAATGACCTCGCTATGCTGGGGGCGAAACCGCTCTTCCTGAGCGCCGGAATGATTATCGAAGAGGGGCTGCCCATCCAGACGCTGGGCACGCTGGTCGAACAGATGGCCGCCGCCGCGCGTCGAGCCGGGGTGCAGATCGTCACCGGGGATACCAAAGTGGTCGATAAGGGGCATGGGGATGGGGTTTATATCAATACCAGCGGGATCGGCCTGATCCCAGAGGGGATTGACATTGCCCCACAGAATGCGCGACCCGGCGATGCGGTGCTGGTCAGCGGCATGATCGGCGACCACGGCATGGCGATCATGAGCGTGCGCGAGGGGTTGGAATTCGAGACGATCATCGCCAGCGATTCCGCGCCGCTGAATGGACTGGTGGCGGCGATGCTGGACATCGCACCGGGGATTCACGTCCTGCGCGATCCGACGCGCGGGGGGGTGGCCTCGTCGCTGAATGAAATCGCGCGGGCGGCGGGGGTGGGCATCGAACTGGAAGACCGGCGGCTGCCGGTGCGCCCGGAGGTCGCGGCCGCCTGTGAACTGCTCGGCATGGACCCGATCTATGTTGCCAATGAAGGCAAGCTGCTGGCGATTGTGCCCTCGGCGCAGGCCGAGCCGCTGCTCGCCATGATGCGCCAGCACCCGCTGGGCACGGACGCCGCCATCATCGGGCAGGTGACAGCCGATCATCCGGGCATCGTTACCTCGAAGACGGGTATTGGTGGGCGGCGGGTGGTCTCCATGCAAATCGGTGAGCAGCTTCCCCGGATTTGCTGATCGAGAATGAACCCTCCGAATTCTCCCCAAGAATGAAACGAACACGACAATTGCTTGCGAGCGAGGAGGTAAAGCGTTACTCTATTCTCTAGAGAACTAGAGTGGTTTCTTGAAAGTGTTTTCTGTCATGTCCTTACGTGATCTGCCTCTTCATGTCGATAAGGATAGTCCTGTCCCTATCTATGTCCAGATTTATCAGGGCATGATGGCATTGATCGCGTCGGGGTCACTCCAACCCGGCGATGTGATTCCTTCGGAAACGGATTTTTCCCGGCACTTCAGCATCAGCCCGATGACCGTCCGCCAGGCAATGACCGAGCTGGTCAACCAGGGTTATATCTGCCGCGAGCGTGGACGGGGTTCTTTCGTCGCGCCACGGCAGCTCGACCATCCACTCGACCGGATGGTCGGTTTTTCGGAGGACATGCACAGCCGCCATTTCATCCCTGGATCGAAGGTGCTGCTGTTGGAGACTGTGCCCGCGCCGCCAGAAATCGCCCAGGCAGTGCATCTGCCGGAAGCAGCGCGGCTCCTGCGGCTGAAGCGGGTGCGTTACGCGAATCATGAAGCTGTTGGCATTCATGATGCTTATCTCCACAACATCCGCATCGTCGAGGACGATCTCCAGCGGACACCTTCGCTGTACATGCTGCTGGCCCAGCGTGGGGTGGTGCTGGCTCAGGCTGTGGATACCATCGATGCCGTGCCTGCGACGGAAGAAGCAGCCGAACTGCTGCATGTCAGTCCGGGAGCGCCGCTGCTCCAGACGACGCGCATCTCCTGGGACACGGAGGGACGGTTCGTCGAATACGTGGTTGCCCAGTATCGCGCTGATCTTTACCACTACCGAATCCGACTGCGCCGCTCATGACCCAGGCGCGGCGCGTTTACCTCGACTAGCGAAAGGACGCAGATGACGCGACTCAGCATCAAACCGCTCCGACCTCCGCATGTGTCAGGTTAGTGATGTGTAAAAGGAGTTTTCAGATGTCACGGCACGTTCGCTTGTTCATGGTTCTGATGATGTTTCTGGCGCTGGTTGTCGGGGTTGGCGTGTCGCGCGCACAGGACAGCGATCTGCGCGTCGCGCTGATCATTGCCCAGGGTGGTCTTGGCGACCGTTCATATAACGACTCGGCATTCGCGGGGTTGACGCTGGCGGCGCAGGATTTTGGCGTCGAGGTCGTGCCCATTGAATCGTCTGATCCGGTTGGCGAAGGCGAGCAGCTTCTCCGCACGGCCGCCGAATCGGGCTTCGATCTGGTCATCACGCTCGAATTCAGCCACTTTGATCCTCTGGCGCGGGTGGCCCCCGATTACCCGGATACGCTGTTCTCTATCGTCAATATCGTTGTGGATCAGCCGAATATCGTTTCGGTCATGTTCGATGAACATACCGGCTCGTATCTGGCTGGCGCGTTGGCTGCGCTGGTGACTACGGATGCCGATATTCCCAATACCAATGCCGATGCCGCGATTGGCGTCATTGGTGGCGTGCAGTCGAGCGGCATCGACGTCTTCCTGGATGGCTACCTCCAGGGAGCTTGCGCGATCAATCCTGATATCAGCGTTCTTTTCGCCTACTCGAATGGCTTTGGGGACCCGGCGACCGGGCGCGAACTCGCGCTGGCGATGAACGAGCAGGGCGCGGATGTGGTCTTCCAGGTGGCTGGTGGAACGGGGCAAGGCGTCATCGAAGCGGCGAAGGATACTGGCTTCTGGGCGGTCGGCGTGGACAGCGACCAGGATTACCTCGCGCCGGGATTCGTCCTGACGAGTATGCTCAAGCGCGTCGATATTGCCGTCTACGACCTGATCTCACAGCTTGTCAGCGGTGAACTCCAGGGTGGTACGGTCGCGCAGTACGGCCTGGACAAGAACGGCGTGGGTTTGAGCGACATGGTTTACAGCCGCCACCTCATCCCACGGGCATACATGGATCAGATCGACGCACTGCAAGCGGGCATCATCGATGGTGACATCAAGGTTGTCGATACCCGCACGATCACCGAAGAGGAGCGGACTGCTTTCTATGCAGATCGCACCTGCGCTGGCGCGGCGGCGCTGATGGCGTCGATGGGCTAAGCTGTTTGGGCGGTGTGACGCCGAGCGCTACACCGCCCAGATCGAGATTCACATGGCGTTTCTGGAACTGCGCGGCATCCGCAAGGCTTATCCCGGCGTTCTCGCCAACGATGACATCTCGCTGAACGTCGAAGCAGGCGAGATTCACGGGCTGGTCGGGGAAAACGGCGCCGGCAAATCGACTCTGATGAAGCTGCTCTATGGCATGGAGCAGCCCGACGCGGGTGAAATCCTCCTCAATGGGGTGCGTGTCAACATCGCCAATCCGCAGGATGCGATTCGCCTGGGCATCGGCATGGTACACCAGCATTTTCAGTTGGTTCCATCGTTGACGGTGGCCGAGAATATCGCGCTGGGGGCAGAACCACGCAAGGGGTTATTCGTCGATACGCAGACCGTACACGCCCGTGTACGCGCCCTCTCGGAACAGTTCGGGTTGGAGGTCGATCCGGCGGCACAGATCGACGATCTCTCTGTGGGACTCCAGCAGCGCGTTGAAATCCTCAAGATG
Source organism: Anaerolineae bacterium (assembly GCA_016788965.1). GTDB lineage: Bacteria > Chloroflexota > Anaerolineae > Aggregatilineales > Phototrophicaceae > CFX2. The sequence goes on from JAEUQZ010000004.1 coordinate 31,206, forward strand.
CTGTATCGCCATGCGCGGCTCCTCATCCTGGATGAGCCGTCGGCGGTGCTGACCCCTCAGGAAGTCGATAGTCTGTTCGGCGTGCTGCGCCGACTGGTCGAAGGCGGCTGCACTGCCATTTTCATCACGCACAAACTCTACGAAATCATGGCGTTGTGCCGCCGCGCGACTGTCTTGCGGCGAGGGCGCGTCGTCGGTACGGTGACTACCTCGGAGAGTTCGCCCGCTGAGATCGCCCGAATGATGGTTGGACACGATGTCGAAACCCCCTCGGTTTCGGAGGTTGGGGACCGTGTGGCTCGCCGTGCCCGCCTCGAAATGCGAAACGTGGTGACGACCAATCCCGGCGGTCGCGCGTCCAGGATCGACCTGACGCTGCATGGCGGCGAAATCCTGGGTATCGCCGGGGTCGAAGGTAATGGTCAGAAGGAACTCATCGAAGCTTTAGTGGGCGTCGCCATCCATGTCACGGGGGACATTCTACTGGACGGCAGCTCGATTATCGGGTTGAGTACACGCGCTCGTCGTGAGCGCGGGCTGGCGCTGATCCCGGAGGATCGCAGCACGGAAGGGCTGAGCAAGCCGATGAGCCTGTGGGAGAATCTTTCCGGCGGCGTCTACTACCGTCAGGCACGCGGCGCCGGCATCCTGCCGCTGGGACGGCTGCGCGATACTGCCGTCGATCTGATCCGGCGGTTCGATATCCGCGCCGCGCATGAGGGCATCGCTGTCG
>JAEUQZ010000500.1:0-316 GCA_016788965.1 Anaerolineae bacterium
TGGTAGGTCAGCGTCACCACATGGCTGGCGGCCGGGTTCGAGGTGCTTTCGACGACGACGGTGCGCGGATTCAATATGGTGGCGTGCAGATGCCGCGCCCGTTCCTGGAGAATCTTGATCCGTTTCGGCTTCATAGAACACCTCGCTTCCTTCACTAGCTCACATGTTCTATTATACCACCGAATCGTCAGAATCGCGTTGGTCTTTCCCCCCATTTTGAGGGGAGATTCGCCGCCCCCAGCAAGGGGTGCGTATCTGGCCTCACCGTAGGCAGATGAAGCGAATTCGCCTCTTGGTCACTTCTTGCTGCCGCGGA
>JAEUQZ010000500.1:326-3348 GCA_016788965.1 Anaerolineae bacterium
CGCCAGGGGTTCGAAAATGGCTTCGTCCAGGCCGAGTACATCCCGTAAGAACCGCTCGTCAAGCTCCTGCCGGACGGCATCCTGATCGATTTCATGGATCGGCTTCAGCGGCTTCTGGCACATCGTGTCGAAGAGCTTGACCGCGGATGCCAGTTGCTCGGCGGTCAATGCCGTCACATCCAGTACTGGCAGGCTGTGAAGCGATTCTTTCGTGATAACTCCTCTTCCAGACTGCTGCTTGTTGGCATGCCACCAACGCAGCAGTAGTCCAGGAGACGTGTTGGCCCAGAGTACCAGCGCCTTTTCCAGGTCAGCCGATGTCAACTGAACAGATAGCCAGGCTCGCCCACCGACTGTTTTCCGCGTGGTGAACTGCATGGCTGTGGATTGGCTGTTAAATTGGAAATCAAGATTGGCGTGGCAATGAGAGGCTGTACTCCACACTCGTTCGACCTTCCGTTGAATGCTGGCTTGTTCCTGCGCTGATGCGCCTCGGTAGACAATCCCCTCGCAATCCGCTTCAAATGTCAGGGTGCGTTCTCTCTCCGCGTCATGCGCCCACAGAATTGGATAGGTAGGGATGCGGTTGGGCTGCAAATCATGGACATCAAACGGACCACGTATGCTTCCATCAGCGTTCTTGCCGTTGATGTCGCGGTGAACAGGACCTATTTTCCCAATTTCCCCAACTATTGTGATATGCAGCGCATGGGCGTGGGTCTGCTGCATGGTAGGAAGCCAAAGTTGCTGCTTTGTCGTGATTTGATATGCCGTCTGAGCTAGAGCAAAATCCTGAATACGATTCAATTGCCAACCGCCTGAAGATGGTAGAGGGGCATCAATAGCCTGTCCGATAGTGTCATCGCCGAACTGAAGGAGGCTGCCTCCTGTTGGGCCATCTTCGAGGCGGCAGATGTCTTGATGACTCTTGATATGTCGGATTTGCGCGGCGGTACTCGACCCCAGTAACGGATATGGTGGGGTTTGGTTGAGTGTGACAAACACACCTCGTTTTTCTATGGACTTGCCCTTTCGACCTACAACCAAGCATTCTCCCATGCCCGTATCCGCTGAAAACGACATCTCTGTGCCGTTTTCGCCCGCGATTGTGATTACGATGACATCATTGTATTCCCGGTAAAGAAGAGTGCGCGATTCTTCCCAGGATGAACCAGATAGCAGCGTCAGCGGCATGACCAGCGCCAGCGTTCCGCCTGGCTTCAGCTTGCGGTCAGCCAGCACCAGGAAAATCGATGCTTCGCCTGCGTTGCCGTGGGCGCTGGTTCCTTTGACGAGTCTGTCAGTTGCTCTCGACATTGCTTTCTGTTCATCCGCGCTGGAGCTGAACGCAGCGAACATCGGATTGGGAACATCAGCGTGTTTCCCTTCGTGGTTGGTCGCGCGGGTGAATGGCGGATTCATGATGACGACATCAAATGAAGCATGAGGTAAATCGCGCCAGATGTCCTTTTCGGTTTCGCCCGTACCTTCTAATGCTTTTGCGGCAATCACATCCATCAGCCGTCCCTGGGGATTCAGCAAATCCAGCGAACCCAGCGCAATGCTGTCATCCTCCTGCCGGCCATAGGCAACCGTCAGCACAGAACTCTGGCTGTATTTGACGGCGGGGTGCGCCCCGGCCAGCATCGATGCGGTCAGATGCGCGGCTGCTGGCAAGATGTCGCAGCCCACCAGAGCCTTCGCCATCATGTCCGGGTGGAGGGCCTCGGAGTCGCCGCCCGCCAGTTCATGGAGTTGGCTCACCCGTTGGTAAGCCGTCGAAAGCAGTGTCCCTGTACCGCAGGCAAAATCTGCGATCCGGAGCGCCTTTACCTGATCGGCGCTTCCCCAGTCTGCACCTAGTGTCTCTGGCGTGACTGCCAATCCCACAAGCAGCGCCGCCGATGCGGGTGTGGTATAGAAGGCTGCCAGAAATTTGCGATCCACGATCAACTTCTGAAACACGGCTCCCGTCAAGTCATGCGACCGCATCAGGCGATTTTGGAGGAGTTTTTCGGCGGTAGTCGCCAGTTCTTCGATCAGCGCCGAACTTTCCGCCGTCGGGATTGTCTCCAGAATGCGGCGTGCAATGTCGAATATCGGCCAGTAGTTGACACTCAGGATTCGGCGCCATTCAGCCAGGACATCGGTCTTGTTGAGGCTGCCGCTTTTGCCGCGCAGTTGTTCAAACGACTGAACGTTGGCTAATTCTCCAGGGCCACCGGCCAGACTTTCATGAAACATCAGCGCATTGGCGAGGATGGTGGCCGCCATTCGGCGGGTTTGTACACCATCTTCCTGACGCAGATGCTCGCTGATCGTGTGAATCGCGCCTGGGTGAGAAACGGCCATTGCTTCAAGCTTGCCCGCCGCCTGGTTGACGCCATTCACCAGATGATCGGCTGCTTCATCGATAATGGTTGGTGGAACGGCAGCGGACTGCGCCAGTACCGATAGGTCGGCAATGCTTCCCCGCAGCCATCCCGAACGCGGCCACCGGGAGTAGTCAGACTGATTCTTGCCCGTATACAGCGCCATCTCCAGATCATGTGCGCTTTTCAGTGCTTCGCGCAGGCCGGTTCCTTGTTCCTGTCGCAGACGGTCGGGGAGTCGTACTGCTACTGCCGAAAGGATCGTGCTGCCTGTGCTTCGCAGGCGTTTTCCCAACCGCTCTCTGGCTTCCGTTTCAACCGTGACTGCGGGCATGAGTTCAGTTTCGATTGCAACGAGCGCGACATTTGGCTCCTGCACCAGGATGTCAGGACGTTCGTGACTTCCTTCCAGCATTCCGGTGTTCTCAGAGCGCACGATGCTGGAATCTCGCCATGCGCGTCGAGTCTCTCGGAGCAGCGCCGCGATTGCATCATTGATGGTGTGTTCAGTAGTTGCCATCGTCAGATAACCCTTTGAGACTTTTTCGGGTGACGGTCACTTTTGGTGTATTGTTCAAACATTCATAATACACCAAAGAGTGACAATAATGTCACCCTAACCCGCCCATTTTGTGCTATCGTAGGAATAC
>JAEUQZ010000501.1 GCA_016788965.1 Anaerolineae bacterium
CGCCCCGGTGAACGCGGCAGAAAAGCCCAGAAGCTCAGCGTTGCCATCTCGCCCTCGCTCTACAGCGACTTTTCGCAGGTCGCTGTCTCCCCGCGTGAAAACCGCGTGGCAGTGATCGCCTCCGCGCCGAAAGTGCCGCAGCGCCTCATCGCCTTCGATCTCGACCGCCTCGACGTGCCGCCTGTGCTGGCGCTCGATCCCGGCGACCAGCCCACCATCCAGGTCATCGTCCAGGGAGCCAGCGCCGCCATCGCCCGCCAGGCCCATACCATCCTGCGCCGCACCACCACCGAGTCGCTGACAGGCGATGAACTGGCCGGAGCCGAGGCCATCACCTGGCCGGGGCACGACGGCGAGACGGTTCACGGCCTGCTGTACTCGCCCGCCAGCGCCGTCTTTGAAGCCAACGGAGCGCCGCCGCTGATCGTCTATGTTCACGGTGGGCCGACCTCGCAGGTAACGGCTGGCTACGCCTCTGCCGCGCAGTTCTTCGCCACGCGCGGCTATGCCATGCTGTACGTCAACCATCGCGGCAGTACCGGCTACGGCAAAGCCTATATGAACAAACTGCGCGGCAACTGGGGCCTCTACGATGTCGAGGACTCGGCCACGGGCGCGGCGTATCTGGCCGAGAAGGGGCTGGCCGATCCCGCCCGCTTCGTCATCCTGGGCGGCAGCGCCGGCGGATTCACCGTCCTGCAATCGTTGGTGACTCGTCCGGGCTTCTATAAAGCCGGGGTGTGCCTGTTCGGAGTCAGCAACCAGTTCACGCTGGCCTCGGATACCCACAAGTTCGAGGAACGCTACAGCGACTCGCTTCTGGGGCCGCTGCCCGACGCCGCCCCGCTTTACCGCGAACGCTCGCCCATCTTCCACGCCGAGCGCATCGTCGATCCGGTCATCGTCTTCCAGGGCGAAGACGACAAGGTCGTGCCGCGCAGCCAATCCGACAGCATCGTCGCCTCGCTGAAAGCACGGGGCGTCCCGCACGAATATCACCTGTATCCCGGCGAAGGCCACGGCTTCCGCAAGCCGGAAACGCTCGAACATTATTACGAGGCCGTCGTGAAGTTCCTCAAACAGTACGTCATCTATCACTGATCGCGGCTGCCCGCAGATTACCATCCGTTTATGCTGCCGGGCGCGGTAGAATCGACCTGTCCGAAGAGCATAGGATGGTGCTGCTGTGAACCGTCTCCAACGACTGCGGGTGTCAGCGCTGGCGCTGCTGGCCGTGGCGGCGATCACCCTGTTCGCCGTGCTGCTCCGCGACCGCCTCACGCTGGCGAACTTCACGATGGTCTATCTGCTGCTGGTCGTGATCGTCGCCATCCGCGCCGGTACAGCCCTGGCCTTCCTGACGGCCTTCGCCAGCTTCATGTGCATCAACTACTTCCTGGTTCCCCCTTACCTGACGCTGCTGGTCGCCGATCCGCGCGAGGTCCTCGACCTGACCGTATTCCTGATCGTGGCTGGCATCGCCGGTCGGCTGGCCGCCAATGCTCGACAGCAGGCGGAGGAAGCCCAGCAGCGCGTCCGCGAGCAGGAAATCCTCTACCAACTGACGCGCTCCTTCAACCAGTTGACCCAACCGCTGGGGGTCTACGACGCCCTCACCAAAGTGCTGCGGGAAGACCTTTTTGCCAAACAAGCCCACATCCTGCCGCGCAGCACCGAACCGGCGGCCGCTGACGGCCCGGTGTATTATCTGCTGCTGCAAGGCGGGGAACGCATCTATGGCACGGTGCGCGTGACCTTTGATACTCCGCTGAAAGGACTTCAGCTTCAACTGCTGCATACCTGCGTCTCCCAGGCCGCCATGGCCTTGCAGCGCATCGACCTGACCGAACGCGCCAGCAAGAGCCAGCAGTTCGAGGAAGCCGACAAACTCAAGACCGCCATCCTCCACGCCGTATCCCATGATCTCCGCACGCCCATCACCATCATCAAGACCTCGGCCAGCAACCTGCGGCATTTCCACGATCAACTCAGCCGTGAAGAAGAAGCCGATATTGCCGAGACGATAGAACACGAGGTCGATCAACTCGATAAGCTGGTCGGCAACCTGCTGGACATGTCACGCCTGAACGCCGGGGCGCTCAATCTGAGCTGCCAGCTCAACTCCCTGGAAGAAGTCGCCGGCGATGTCGCCGCCCGCGTCTGGCAGCTCACCCGGCAGGAACGCATTCAGATGGATTTTGCCGAGGACATGCCCCTGGTCAGCTTCGACTACGGACTGCTGCTCCAGGCTATCACCAATCTGGTGGATAACTCCCTGCGCTACGAACCGCCCGGTTCGCGCATCGAAATTCGCGGCTCCCTGAGCGACCAGCAGGCCATCCTCCGGATCGCCAATCACGGCGAAACGATCCCTGCCGAAGTCAAAACGCACATCATGGAACCGTTCTATCATGGCCGTGACGGGCATGTTGGGTTGGGGCTGCCGATTGCCAACGGGATCATCGAAGCCCATCGCGGCCGCCTCAAAGTCGAGGACACACCCGGCGGCGGCGCGACCTTCATCATCGAACTGCCGCTCAAGGAGGCTGCGTCCCTATGAAGCTGAAAATGCTGGTCGTGGATGATGAACCCCAGATTCGCAAGCAGCTCAGGATCGGGTTGGGCGGCTATGGCTACGAGGTGCTGACCGCCGGCAATGGTCAGGAAGCCATGACGCTGGCTGCTCAGCAGTCCCCCGATGTCATCATCCTGGATATCTCGCTCAACTCGGAGCCGGACGGCATCGAAGTTTGCCGCCGCCTGCGCGAATGGTCGAAGACGCCGATCATCATGCTCTCGGTTCACGACGAGGAGAAGACCAAAGTCGCCGCGCTGAATGCCGGCGCCGACGATTACCTCACCAAGCCGTTCGGCATGGAAGAACTCCATGCCCGCATCCTGGCGATCCTGCGGCGTGTAGTCGTCGAGCCGGGCTTCAATCCCAAAGCCGAGATCATCGTCGAGGCGCTCCGCATCGATCTCGTCAATCGCGCCGTCTACGTCGATGAAGACGAAGTCCACCTCACCCCGAAGGAATATGATCTGCTCCGCCTGCTGGCGACCCATCCCGGCAAGGTGATGACTCACCGCGCCATCTTGAACGCCGTCTGGGGGCCGGAATACGGCGAGATGGATCATTACGTGCGCGTGTTCGTGAACCAGCTTCGTAAGAAACTGCGCGAAAACCCGGCCCGGAACATCCGCTACATCCTCAACGAGCCGGGCGTTGGCTACCGCTTCGTCCTCATCAAGTAGCCCCCTCTCCATGCAATGGAGAGGGGGTTGGGGGTGAGGATCAGGACAGACTCCGCCGCAGCGGATCGCAGCCGTTACGCCGTTCTGTG